>CAXTJY010000436.1:0-4210 GCA_964244395.1 uncultured Rhodovarius sp. | reverse complement strand
CCCAGAAGCAAGCCGGTACGGAACTTCATGCGATCGATCCCCTCAGCGCCCTTCGGCGCCGCTGCCCAAACCGTAACACATCATGGCGACACTTTGGCACCAAGACGCTTGTAACAAACTTAACGGCATGCCCGCCAGAGTTGCCGGATGCCACATGCTAGATGGTCATCCGCGCGTCCGGAGGAAGGGGGCCGGGTTCACTGCCTGACCATCGCGCCGCAATTCCACATACAGCGCCGGGTGGGCTCCGGATGCGGCCGGGTCCCAGGACGGCATCGTGCCCACCGGCTCCCCTGCCAGAACCGCCGCGCCTACCGCCACGTCGAGGCGTCCCAGGCCGGCCAGCACGAAGGCGTAGCCGCCGCCGCAATCGAGGATCAGGAGCACCCCGAAGCTGCGGAATGGCCCGGCGAACCGCACCCGCCCGGCGCACGGCGCCACCACCCGGGCCTGCGGCGCCGCCCGGTACGACACGCCGCTGGCCGGCCCGGCATCCGTCGCCTCGCCCCAGGCGCGGACCACCGCACCGGCCACCGGCGGCGTCAACTGCCCGCGAGGCTCGGGCGCGGGTGCCGAAGGCCGGGCCAGCGTCTCTTGCCGGCGGTGCGCTTCGGCTGCCGCGGCCTCGCTCCGCTGCCGCTCCGCGCGTGCCGCATCGGCCCGCGCCTGCGCCTCCGCGCGGCTGCGCGCCGCCTCGAGCGCCGACAGCGCAGCCCGCAGCGTGTCCGCCCGCGCCGCCTCGGCCGCCGCGCGCCGCCCGGCCTCCTCCCCTGCCTCCTCCGCCTCCCTCCGGCTCGCCCGCGCGGCGGCGATCTGCTGGTCCAGCGCGCGCGCCAGTTCCGCCTGCGCCGCCTGCGAGGCCCGCAGCAGCGGCAGCGCCTCGTCCAATGCACGCTGCTCGGCCCCCAGCCGCGCCTGCTCCTCCCGCACCGAAGCCGCCTCCCGCTCAAGGTCGCGCGCCAGCCCGCGCAACACGGACAGGCCGCGCAGCGTCTGCTCCGGCGGCGACGGCACCGCGAGCAGCGTTTCTGCCGGATACAGCGCCAGCCGCTCCATCAGCGGCACCAGCGGGGCCAGTGCCCGCGCCCGATCGGCCAGCCGGGCCGCCGCGGCGTCGCGCCGCCGTGACAACGCCGACACCTCGGCTGCGCGGTCGGCCACCTCGGATTCGGTTTCGCCCAACCGCGCCGCGGCGGCTACCCGCTCGCGGGCCAGCCGCTGTTCGTCTGCCGCGGCGGCCGTGGCCTGCGCCGCCGCCTCCCGCTGCTGCGCCTGCGCCCGGGCCCGCCCGCGTTCGGCGTCCTGCACCGGCCGGGGCTGCTGCGCCGCCGCCGGGACTGCGACGATGAGGCTAGCGAGCAGCAGCCGCCGCACGCGCCGGGCCTTGCAGCAGCGACTGCCCGGTCATCTCCGCCGGCTGCTTCAGCCCCATCAGCGCCAGCACGGTGGGCGCGAGGTCCCCCAGCCGCCCATCCGAAAGCGCCGCGGCGCCCCGTCCTGCGTCAACAGGTGCGGCCAGCATGATGGGAACCGGGTTCGTCGTGTGCGCC
This sequence comes from uncultured Rhodovarius sp., assembly GCA_964244395.1. GTDB lineage: Bacteria > Pseudomonadota > Alphaproteobacteria > Acetobacterales > Acetobacteraceae > Rhodovarius. Next base: position 2,660 of record CAXTJY010000436.1, on the reverse strand, counting down.
GTGTGCGGGCCGCCGGTGGCGGGATCGCGCATCAGTTCGCAATTGCCATGGTCCGCCGTCACCAGCAGCGCGCCCCCCGCCGCAAGAACCGCATCCATGATCAGCCCCAGGCCGGCGTCCACCGCCTCCACCGCCCGCACCGCGGCCGGGAGGTTGCCGGTGTGCCCCACCATGTCCGGGTTGGCGAAGTTCAGCACGATCAGGTCGTATGTGCCGGAGCCAATCGCCTGCACCGCCTTGTCCGCCAGCTCCGGCGCCGACATCTCGGGCTGCAGGTCGTAGGTCGCGACCTTGGGCGAGGGCACCATGGTGCGGTCCTCGCCGGGGTAGGGCTGCTCCCGCCCGCCGTTCAGGAAATAGGTGACGTGCGGGTATTTCTCCGTCTCGGCCATCCGCAACTGCCGGCGGCCGGCGGCCGAGACCACCTCGCCCAGGAGCCCCTCCATCGTCTGCGGCGGGAACAACGCCTGCATGACGGGCGCCAGCGCGTCGCTGTACCGCGTCATGCCGGCAGCGGGGCCAGGATTTCGCGGATCCGGTCCGCGCGGAAGTTGAAGGACAGCACGGCATCGCCGTCCCGCATGCCCGCGTAGCCGCCGATGCACGCCGGCACGACGAACTCGTCCGTCACGCCCTTGCCGTAGGCTTCGTCGATCGCGCTCGCGGCGTCCGCGAATGCCGGTCCGCGGCCCTCGGCGAGGGCGAGGTAGGCGCGCTCCACCCTTTCCCACCGGTGGTCGCGGTCCATGGCGTAGTAGCGTCCGCTGACGGTCGCGATCCGCACGCCTTCGGGCAGGGCGGCCTGGAGCCGGGCCAGGTCTTCGCCACCGGACTGCGGGGGCGTGTCGCGGCCGTCGGTGAAGGCGTGCACGACGGTGGGGATGCGCGCATCGGCCATGATCCGGGCGAGTGCCGCCGCATGGTCCTGATGGGCGTGCACCCCGCCCGGGGACACGAGCCCCATCAGGTGGCAGGTGCCGCCGGTTGCCCGAAGCGCCGCGATCACCCCTGCCAGCACCGTGTTCCGGGCCAGGCTGCCGTCCCGCACCGCCAGCCCGATGCGCGGCAGCTCCTGCATCACTACCCGCCCGGCGCCGATGTTCATGTGCCCGACCTCGGAGTTGCCCATCTGTCCCTCCGGCAGGCCGACATCCAGCCCGAAGGTCCGCAGGAAGGCATGCGGCCCCTGCATCAGCGCGTCGAAGCTGGGCGTGTCCGCCTGGCGAACGGCGTTGTCCGCCGCGTCGTCGCGCCAGCCCCAGCCATCCAGGATGACGAGCATCACAGGGCGGGGGATCGAGGCAGGCATGGGCGGCTCCGGGGTTCGCTGCCCCGATATGACCGGCTATGCGCCGCGCCGCAATATCCCCGCCCTCTTCGTCAGGGCCGCCCGGCGCGGTGATAGGGATGTCCGGCCAGGATGGACTGCGCCCGGTAGAGCTGCTCCGCCAGCAGTGGCCTCACCAGCATGTGCGGCCACGTCATCGGCCCCAGCGACAGCGCATGGTCGGCCCGCGCCAGAACCGGCCCATCCAGCCCCTCGGCCCCGCCCACCAGGAAGCACAGCGGGTGCGGGATACCCAACCAGCGGTCCAGCAGCCGGGCCAGTCCCTCGCTGCCGGGGCAGGCGCCGCCGAGGTCGAGCGCCACTGCGAGTGCGTTCGGGGGCAGGGCGGCCAGCAGCGCCTCGCCTTCGCGTCGCTTGACCTCGACCGGCGCGCCGCGTCCGTCGGGCACCTCCGTCAGGGCGAGCGCGGGACGCAGCCGGACGGCGTAGCGGTCGAACAGGTCGGTTTCGGGACCGGGTTTGCCCCGGCCGACGGCGATCAGTCGCATGTCGGCACGCTAAAGATCCAAACCTGAACAATCGAGTCGCGATCTCGGGCAAGCGTCGGTCTGCTGGTCTGGATCAGGTGCGGCACGCTGCCATTACGCGCCCGCGCAGCCAGGCTGCCGCGGGATCATGATGCGTGCGTTCGTGCCACACCAGCCGATACGGGAACGAGGGCAAAGCGATGGGCGGCTCGAGCACCTCAAGCCGCGTCATGCCTGCGTGGTGCATCGCCGCGCGGCGCGGCAACGTGAGCAGCATGTCGCCCGCCAGCAACATGGGCGCAAGCGCGAAGTAGGGCAGCGCCAGGATCACGCGCCTCGTTCGGCCGCGGGCGGCGATCGCGTGGTCCACCACGCCCCGTCCCCCGCCGAACAGGGAAACCAGAAGGTGCGGAGCGTTGCAGTAGGCGTCCAGGTCGAGAACTCCGTCGCGGACCGCAGGGTGTCCTGGCCTGGCCAAGCAGGCGTAGTCATCCTTGAACAGCACCCGGGCGCGGCAGGCGGATGGCAGGTCGTCGTCCCCATACAGGAGGAGGTCGAGTTCGCCCGATGCCAGCGCGCGCATCGCGTCACGTGAAAGCGGGACGACCTCGATCGAGAGATTTGGGGCCTCCGCCATCAGCAACGGCAACAGGCGAGGTAGGACGGCGATGGCCCCGTAATCGGTCGTGCAGAGGCGGACGGCACGGACCTGCTGCGCCGGGTCGAAACCAGGTGGCGAGGCGAACAATGCAGCCGTTGCCAGCAATGCTTCCGACAACGGGCCGGCCAGCGCCTCGGCCCGTGCGGTTGGCACCAACCCCCGGGCTCCGCGGGCCAGCAATGGA
>CAXTJY010000435.1:0-4213 GCA_964244395.1 uncultured Rhodovarius sp. | reverse complement strand
GGCATCTGCCCCTGCAACGCGCGCCGGTGTCGCGTGCGGCCATCGCCCGGGCCGAGCGGCCGGCCATGGCGCATGCGCCGCGGGGGGCCGCCGCACGCTCCGCGCCCGCCATTGCCCGGCCGCGCCAGGTGGAGATGCGGCAGCCGGCGATCCGGTCGATCAACCCCGCCCGCCCGGTGACGCGCACCTGATGGTGGCATGACCGGCGCCGGCTGGGCGCGCCGGTTTTGGTGGGTTGGGCTGCTGCTGGCGCTGCCCGTGGTGGCGCTGCTGGCACTGCCTCACATCAATCTGGCCGGCCTCGCGGCGGGCAGGCTTTCGGCACGGCTGGGGCGCTCGGTCACGGTCGGCGCCCTTCATGTGACGCCCGGCTGGGCTTGGTCGCTGGAACTGCGCGACGCGGCGATCGCCAATATCGAGGGCGGCAGCGCGCCGGAGTTGCTGCGGCTGGCCCGGCTGACCGCCGAGCTGGCGCCGCTCAGCCTGCTCAGCAGGCCCATCCTGTTGCATCGGGCCGAGGCGGAGGGGCTGTCGGTGCTGCTGGAGCGCGATGCGGCCGGCCGACGCAACTGGCGCTTCAGCGGCGACCCGGCCGGCCCCGCCATACCCCTCGCCGGCGAGCCACCGGACCGGTCCGGCCTGCCGCTGATCGGCACGATCCGGCTGACCGACAGCCGTGTCGTCGTAAGGACGCGCAGCGGCAAGGCGCTGGAGACGCGGCTGGACGAGGTGGCGTTCCAGGCCGCCGGGCCAGAGGCGCCTATCGCGGTCACTATGCACGGCGCCTATCAGGGCGTGCCGCTGAGACTGGAGGGTGAGGTCGGAACGCCACGCAGCTTGCGGGCCGGGCGCGAGCCGGTGCGCATGGCCTTCGCCATCACCGGGCACGAGACCCGGCTGAGCTTCGACGGCACCGCGGCGGACCCGCTGAATTTCGACCGGCTGGCGGGGCGGTTGGCGCTGCAAGGGTCCTCGCCGGCCACCTTGTTCGGCGGCGGCCAGGCACCGGCGATCGGTTTCGACGTCGCGGGTCCGGCGATCCACGAGGGCGAAACCTGGCGGCTGACGGAAGGACGCGGCCAGATCGACGGCGCCGCGCTGGAGGCGCCGGTGCTGGAGCTGGTCGAGGGCCTGGACGGCGCGGTCGATCGCATCCGGGCGGAGGCGCGGCTGGCGCGGCTGGACCTGGCGCGGCTGGGCGGTGGCAGCGGCGGCAGCCCGTCCCTCGCGCTGGGGCGGCCGGACCCGGAATTCCGGGTCAATGTTTCCGTCGGCGAAATGCTGGCGGCCGGCCAGCGCGCCACCGACCTACGCATCGCGGCGCAACTCACCGAGCAGTGGCTGGCGGTGGAGGAGGCCACTGCCACGGTGCAGGGCGGTCACCTCAATCTGCGCGGCCGGCTGGAGCCGGCGCGGGGCGGTGGTCGAATCCTGGCCGATGCCAGCCTGCTGGGTGCCACGCTGGATTCCGTGCGCCGCGCCGCCGGGGTGGCCCCCCTGCCGTTGAGCGGCACGCTGGAGGCCTACGCGCATGTCGATGCGTCGGGCGCGACCTTGGAGCGGGCGCTCGATGCAGGGACCATAGGCCTGGTGGTGGGCCTGTCCGGCGGGCGGATGGCGCGTGAGGTCGTGGAGGCGGCGTCAATCGACGTGCGCGCACTGTTCCGCACCGCGCGCGGGACGGTGCCTCTCACCTGCGGCCTGGCGGTGCTGTCGGTGCGCGGCGGCCGGGGCGAGCTGGCGCCACTGCGGCTGCGCGCCGCCACCGGCACCATCGTCGGGCTGGGGCACATCGACCTGGGGCGGGGCACGCTGGACGTGGTGGCGGGGACGGAGCGCGACACCACCAGCGCAACGGCGCTGGACGTGCCGATCCGTCTGAGCGGGCCGATCCGCGATCCGCACATCGCGCCGGGGGCCTGGCCGGCGGCGGGGCGCGGGGTGGGGGTGGTGCAGGGGCTGCCGGTTCAGCTGCGCGATCAGGCGGAGCAGAATGCCTGTTGGCGGTAAGGGGGCGCCTAGGCCATCGCCCCCCGCGCCGCGACCGGCCACAGGCATTCCACCCGGTCGCCCCGCACGCCGACATACCAATCGTAGCGGTCCACCGTCGGGTCGCAGTGGCCCGGCACCAGCCGCAGCTTGTCGCCGCAGCCCGGCCGGGCGCCGTCCCGCACCACGATCTTGCCGTGCTCGTCGGAGGCGCCGACGTAGTCCAGCCCCGGAATGCCGTGGATCAGCGGGAAGCCGCTGTCGGTCGGCATCGCCTTGTGGCCGGCATCCACCACCGCCACGCCGGGCATGGCGGTGCTCATCACCGTGGCCAGCACGAACAGGGATTGGCGAAAGGCCGGCGCGTTCTGGTTGCGCGCATAGTCGGCATCCATGAAGGCGTAGGAGCCAGCCTGGATTTCCGTATAGACGCCGCTCGCCGCCTCCTGCGGGAAGGTGCCGGTGCCGGCGCCACCCACGATGGGGCTGGCCAGCCCCTGCTGCCGAAGCTGCTCGACGGTGCGGCGGGCGCTCTCGATGGCGCCGTCGATGGCCGCGGCCCGTTCCTCCGGCGCGCGGATGTGCTGGGCGCGGCCGTGATAGGCCTGGATGCCGCCGAAGATGAGGTGCGGGCTGGCGGCGATGCGCTGCGCCAGCGCCACCGCCTCCGGCCCCGGCTGCACGCCGCAGCGGCCCATGCCGACATCGATCTCGACCAGCACGGTAAGGCGCCGCCCCGAGGTCTCGGCCGCCGCCGCCGCCGCGTCCACCTGGGCTTCGTCATCGACGCAGAGGCCGACCTGGATGATGGTGCTGAGCGCCGCCAGGCGGGCCAGTTTTCGGGCGCCGACGATTTCGTTGGTGACCAGCACGTCCGAAATGCCGCCCCAGGCCAGGATTTCGGCCTCGGCGACCTTCTGCACGCATTGGCCGACGGCGCCCCGAGCCATCTGCAAGCGGGCGATGACGGGCGATTTATGCGTCTTGGTATGGGCGCGCAGCCTGGCGCCGGTGGGCGCCAGTGTGGCCGCCATCAGATCGAGGTTGGCCTCGAAGGCGTCGAGGTCGAGCAGCAGCGCCGGCGTGTCCACCTCCGACACGTGCATACCGGGTTCGGCTGGGGGTGGCTGCATGGTGACTCTCCGTGGATGCGCCCCATCTTGCAGCCATGCTCCCGACCAATCCAGACGTGCTCATCATCGGCGCCGGCGCCGGCGGCATAAGTGCCGCCCGGGAGTGTGCCGCGCAGGGGCTGAGCTGCGTGGTGCTGGAGGGTGGGGAACGAGTAGGCGGTCGATGTCTCACCACCCATGCGCTGGGGCCGCCGCTCGATCTCGGCGCTACCTGGCTGCATGCGGCGGACCGCAACCCGCTGAGCGTCTTCGCTACCGACACCATCAATCATGACGACGTGCGCGAGCGGCATTTGTGGATGGGCGACCGCTGGGCCGATGCGGCGGAGCTGGCCGGGTTCGAGGCGGCCGAGGAAGCGTACTACGCGGCGGTGGAGGCAGCGGCGGATGGGCCTGACCTCGCGGTCGCCGAGGTGATCCCGCAGGGCGGCTTCTGGGACGCCACCATCGCGCATTGGCAGGGGGCGCAGATCCAGGCCCGCGAGGTCACGGAGTTGTCGCTGCACGATCAGGTCGCCAACGATCTGGAGGAGCCTAACCTGCTGCCGCGCCACGGCATGGGCGCGCTGCTGGAGGGGTTGGCGGCGGGCTTGCCGATCCGGCTCGGCGCCGTCGTGGAACGGCTGGACTGGGCCGGCCCGGGCGTGGTGGCGCATGGCGAATTCGGCAGCCTGGCGGCCGGGGCAGCCATCGTCACCGTGTCCTGCGGCGTGCTGGCGGCGGGCGGCATCAGTTTCACCCCTGCCCTGCCCGCCAGCCATCTGCAGGCGATCGACGATTTGCCGATGGGATTGCTGACCAAATTCGGCTTTCGCGAAACCGACCGGTTGGGCATCCCGCCCTTCCACGGCGTACGCCGGCGGATCACGGCGGACGCGCCGCGGCCGATGAGCTGGGTGATGTGGCCGTTCGACGAGGAGGTGCTGTTCGGCTTCGTCGGTGGCACCCTGGCCTGGGAGCTGTCGGCAGGCGGCCCCGCGGCCTGCGAGGCGGCGGCGCGGGCGGAGTTCGGATCGATCTTTGGGCCGGGGAAGCTGGGTGCGGCGGTGGTCAGCGACTGGGGCGAGAATCCGCTGTTCCGCGGCAGCTAC
>CAXTJY010000434.1:0-4215 GCA_964244395.1 uncultured Rhodovarius sp. | reverse complement strand
GATGCATGACAAGGAAGGCCGTGAGCACAGCGGCACCGAGAGCAGCTTGCTGGGGCCGTTCTTCCGGGAATCCGCGCCGGTGATCGAGGCCGGCGGCACCCTGGCCCGCGTGCCCGGCGCCCCCGAGGTCACCATGTACGGCCAGGTGCTGGACACCGACGGCCAGCCGGTGCCGAACGCCTGGATCGACGCCTGGCAAACCGATGCCGAGGGGCTGTACGATTTGCAGGCCAACGACCCCTCGATGATGGACATGCGCGGCCGCATCCAGTGCGACGGCGAGGGCCGGTTCCATTTCCGCACCGTGAAGCCGCTGGGCTATTCCATCCCGATGGACGGGCCGGTGGGCGCGCTGGTGAAGCAGCAGGACCGGCACGGCATGCGGCCCGCGCACATCCACCTGCTGGTCCAGGCGCCGGGCTTCCGCGAACTGGTGACGGCGCTGTACCTGGCCGATGACGTGAATATCGACAGCGACACGGTCTTCGGAGTCTCGACCTCGCTGGTGATCGCGGTGCGCGACGACCTGCCCGATAGCCCGACGGCCGGCGCGCCGAGCATCCGGCATGACTTCACCCTGTCGCGCGCCACCGATGGCACGGGCGGCCGCGTCGGGTCCGACCCATCGCGCCTGCTGCCGGCCTGAGACCCCATAAGGAGGAAACGACAATGATCAAAAGACGGCACCTCGCGGCACTCGCCGCACCCCTGGGCGCGCCCGCGCTGGCACAGGATGCTTACCCAAGCCGCACCGTGCAGATCGTCATGCCCTACCCGCCGGGCAACGCCATCGACCTGCTGGCGCGCTCGCTGGCGGCCGAGATGTCCACCGTGCTGCGGCAGTCCGTGGTGGTGATCAACCGCGACGGCGCCGCCGGGGCGGTCGGCTCCGTGGCCGTCGCCCGCTCTGCGCCGGATGGCTACAATGTGCTTTTCGTGCCGGCGCTGGTCGCCTCCGTGCTGCCGGTCAGCCAGCCCACCACCGGGCTGCGGGCGGATACGTTCCGGCCGATCTGCCAGGTGTTCAACAATTCCATGGCGCTGCTGGTGAGACCGGACAGCCCGATCCGCGACCTGCGCGGCCTGCAGGCCGCCGCCCGGGCCAACCCCGGCAGGGTCACCTATGGCACGCTGGGCGTCACCTCGATCCCGCATCTGGCCATGGAGCAATGGGCCTCCGCCGCCGGCGTCGAGTTCACCCATGTACCGTTCCGCGGCGACGCCCCCGTGATGACGGAGGTGATCACTGGCCGGCTGGACGTCGGCTCCGTCGTGCTGGGCTCGGCCGCTGGCCGCAACGACGTGCGTATCCTCGCCGTGTTCGACGCCAACCGCCACCCCGACTTCCCGGACGCGCCGACCGCCATCGAGCAGGGCTTCGACGTGGCGCCGGCCAGCTTCGGTGGCCTGTTCGTGCCCGCCGCCACGCCCGATGCCGTGGTCGCGCGGCTGGAGGCCGCCTGCACTGCCGCGGCCGCCAGCGAGGGCTACCGCACCGCCACCCGCACCGGCAGCCAACCGACCGACTACTTCATGGCGCGCGAGCCCTTCTCTCGCCGCCTGGCGCAGGACATCGAGATCAAGGGCGCCCAGTTGCGGCAGATGCCGCTGAACTGAGGCCAGCCGCAGGGTTGCGCGGGGCGCCTGCCGTCCACAGATGCGGCTGGCATGATCGCCAAGCCCGCATTGACCGTCCTGGCACTGCTCTACGTCCTGCCGGTCTGCATCGCCGCCGCCCTGCACCAGTATTCCGGCGTCGGCGCCGGGTGGTGGACCGCGGACCGGTCCAGCATCGGTCTCTTGCCGCCGGCCGCCAGCCACCCTGGCGCCGTCGTCCGCGTCTTCGCCGCGCCCACGGTGCGCTGGCGCGGCATCTTCGCGGTGCACAGCTGGATCGTCATCAAGCCCGAAGGTGCCGCCGCCTACACCCGATACGACTACACCGCCTGGGGCGACCCCATCCGCGTCAATGGCTTCGAGCCGGATGGGCGGTGGTTCGGCCGGGCGCCGGAGCTGATCTTCGCCGCCGATGGCGAGGCCGCCGCGGCGCTGATCCCGCGCATGCAGGCCACCATCGACGCCTATCGCTGGCGCCATCGCGGCGACTACCGCCCCTGGCCGGGCCCCAACTCCAATACCTTCGTTGCCGCCGTGCTGGACGCGATTCCGGAGACCGGGGCAACCTTGCCGCCCACCGCCATCGGGAAGGATTACCCCTATGACGGCCGCTGGCTGCGTCGCACCGGGGCGGGCGGATTGCGGCTGACGCTGGGCGGCTATCTCGGGCTGACGCTGGGCTGGGTCGAGGGGATCGAGATCAACATCCTCTGTGCCGTGATCGGGCTGGATGTGCGGCGGCCGGCCCTGAAATTGCCGGCGCTCGGGCGCCTGGGAGTACGCCAGGCGGAGGCGGGGTGAAACCCTGTCCATCTGACGTATGTAACATTGCGAAGCATTCGCAACGGCGCTAACACGCCGCGATGCTTTCGAAGCCCTTTCCTCGGGCGCCGCGACAGGCGCCATGACCCGTCTCGCCGCGGCCCCCAGCTTCGCCGAGATCATTGCCTGCCCGGCCGAGGAGATGGCGCGCATCCTGGGCGGTGACCCGGTGGAGGCAGCGCGCTGGCTGGGCGCCGCCGCCCGCTACGGAGTGGTCGAGGCCCAGAACGCATACGCGCAGCTGCTGCTCGACGGCCGCGGCGTGCCGCGCGACGCCAACGCCGCCTCCGCCTGGTTCGAGGTCGCCGCCAACGCCGGTTCGGTGGACGCGCGCAACATGCTGGGGCGCTGTCACGAACTGGGCTGGGGCGCGCCGGCGGACCCCGGCCGCGCCGCCGCCTGTTACCGCGAGGCGGCCGAGCAGGGCCTGGATTGGGCGCAGTATAACTTGGCAAACCTCCTGGCGCGCGGCAGCGGCGTGGCGCGGGACCGGGCGGCGGCGCTGGCCTGGTACCGGCGCGCAGCCGCGCAGAACCACGCCAAATCGCTCAACCTGGTCGGACGCTTCCTGGAGGAAGGCTGGTCCGTCCCCGCTGACCCGGTGGCGGCCCGCGAGCATTACCGGCGCGCCGCCGAGGGCGGCGATTTTCGCGGCCAGTTCAACCATGCCAGTTCGCTGCTGCGCCAGGGCGAGCCAGAAGCGGCGGAGCCCTGGTTCCGCCGCGCTGCCGCCACCGGAACGCTGGGCTTCCTGCGCGGCATGGCGGGCTTTCTGGAGGCGCAGCCGCAAGCGGCCCTGCACGGGATCGCGCGGGAAGCGCGGGCGTGCTGCGCCGCGACCGGTGAGCCGGCCGACCTTTTCGCGCATGGCCGCGGCCTGCTGGTGGTCGACCGTGCCGCCGCGCGCCGGTTTCTGCGCCGTTCCGCGGCGCTGGGCCACCGGCCGGCAGCGCAGGCCCTGTCGCGACTCGGCCTGGCCGGCCTCGGCGCCCGCCTGCTGGCAGCGGGTGAGCGTTTTCTGTCCCAATCAGTATTGCGACTGACTCTCACTCGCGGTAAGCGCGGCAGCACGGCGTAACCGAAGGCAACACCATGAATCTCCGCGAAAACCCGTCATCCTGGCAGCCCACCCTGGGGCTGATGGGCCTCGGCCTGCTGGTCTCGATGCCGAATGCGGACGCCCAGACCGTGGCACAGGCACCGCTGGCGCCGAGCCCCACCCCCACGCCTGGCCAGGCCGCCGCCAGCGCGCCCGACGTGGCATTGCCGGAACTTGCCGTGGGCGGCGTGGCGCCACCGCGCTACCGCGCCGACGAGACCACCACCCCGCGCAGCCCGACCACGGCGCGCGAGGCGCCCCAGACCATCAACGTCATCCCGCGTGCCCTGATCGACGAACGCGGCGCCAACTCGCTGCGCGAGGCGCTGCGCAACGTCACCGGCATCAGCCTGGCCGCCGGCGAGGGCGGGCTATCGGGAGACAATCTGACGCTGCGCGGTTTCAGCGCCACCAACGACTTCTACATCGACGGCATCCGTGACTCGGCGAACTACACCCGCGACCCGTTCAACGTGGAATCCATCGAGGTGCTGAAGGGCCCCTCCTCCATCCTGTTCGGCCGCGGTTCGACGGGCGGCGTCATCAACCAGACGACGCGCGCGCCGCAGGCCCGCACCTTCGGCGAAGTCACATTGTCCGCCTACTCGCCGCTCGGCTTCCGCGCGACGTCGGACGTCAACGTCTACGCCGGCGGCGTGGCCGTGCGGCTCAACACG
>CAXTJY010000433.1:0-4233 GCA_964244395.1 uncultured Rhodovarius sp. | reverse complement strand
GTCACCGCCGCCCCGGTCAGCGCCGCATCGAGGTCGTAATGCGTGCCGTGCACCGCGCTGTGCTGCTCCGGGTCCGCCACGGTGAAGAACCGCTCCACCCCGCAGCCCGCCGCCTCCACCAGCCGGATCAGCGAGGCCGGGGTGAAGAATTGCAGATGCGTCGGGTAGGCATTGTCATATGGCGCCGGCGCCTGGCCGAAGCGCAGCATCGGCAGGTTGGGCTGGGTTATGTAAAGCAGCCCGCCGCGCTTGAGCTTGCGCACCTGGCTGCGCAGCACCGCGAGCGGGTCGGTCAGATGCTCCAGCACATGCGAATAGCGCAGCACGTCCAGCGACCCGTCCGGCACCTCGGTCAGGAAGGCGCCCGGGTTGACGACTCGCACGCCACGCTGTGCGCCATAGGCCCGCGCCTCCTCCGACCAATCCACGCCGATGGCGCGGGTGCAGCCCAGCGCCACCGCCTGTTCCAGGAAGACCGGGATGGAGCAGCCGACATCGGCGATGGCCATGGCCGCCACGGGCTTCTGCACCAGCCCCGCCATCTCCTCCGCATGCGAGCGGTAATAGGCGGTGTGGCTGGCCTGCAGCTCGGTCTGGCCATGCATGTCGGTATAGGCGTTGGAGTAGAAGGCGGTGAGCTCCGCCTCGGTCGGCATGGTCTGCCAGGTGATGTGCCGGCAACGCTCGCACATCATCAGGGTACGACCATCGACCGTGGCGGTGGCGGCCTGGCGGGCCCAGCCGCAGACCGGGCATTTGGCGCGGGAGGATGACATGCGGCGCTGGACCCGAGGCGGCGGTCAGACCTTCTCGACCTGGCCGTATTCCAGATCGACCGGCGTGGAACGCCCGAAGATGCTGACCGAGACGCGCACCCGGCCCTTCTCCTCGTCCACTTCCTCGACCGTGCCCATGAAGCTGGTGAAGGGGCCGTCGGCCACGCGAATCTGCTCGCCCACCTCGTATTGCACAGCAGGGCGGCGGGGCTTGTCGGCGCCCTCGGTGACCTGCTGCACGATGCGCAGCGCCTCGGCCTCGGAAATCGGCGTGGGCTTGTTGCGGTTGCCCAGGAAGCCGGTGACCTTGGGGGTGTCGCGCACCAGGTGCCAGGAATCATCGGTCATGTGCATCTTCACCAGCACGTAGCCCGGGAAGAACTTGCGTTCCGTATCTTCCTTCTTGCCGCGGCGGACTTCCGTCACCTGCTCGGTCGGCACCAGTATGTCGTCGATCTGGTCGGCCAGGCCCTTCTGGGCGGCCTGTTGGCGGATCTGCTCGGCGATCTTCTTCTCGAAGCCCGAATAGACGTGGACCACATACCACTTCTTGTTGGAGACGACCGTATCGCTCATCACATCAGATCCCGAACACGAAACGCATGGCGAGCTGGATCACCTGATCCACCACCAGAAAGAACACCGCCGCCAGCGCCGACAATGCCAGCACCAGACCCGTCGTCACCAGGGTTTCCTTGCGGCTGGGCCAGGTGACCCGCGCGGTTTCGGCGCGGACCTCTCGGACGAATTGCGCCGGATCAAGTTTGGCCAAGGCCGAATACCCTTTATGACAGACGAAAGCCAAGCGCCCCAGGGTTCGGCCGAGATGGGGCCTGGACCTGGGACGCCTGGGAAAGTGGCAGGGGCGGAGGGTCTCGAACTCTCAACCTCCGGTTTTGGAGACCGGCGCTCTAGCCAATTGAGCTACGCCCCTACAGCGGCGGCGCCGATACGCGACGCTCGGGGCGCATATAGGCGAGGTGGTGCGGCACTGTCGAGAGGATGACGCAGCCTTTCCAGCCCCGCGGCGTTGTGCCGGGATGGATTTGTTCGACACCGCCGTGCCCCCCGCCGAGACCCTGGACGCCATCCGCAAGGAGCTGGGCCGCACCGCGGACTGGCCGGATTTCGCCGCCCGCGCCACCCAGCCGGTGCCGGGCGAGGGACCCTTGGGCGCGGATTTGCTCTTCGTGGGCGAGCAGCCCGGCGATGAGGAGGATCTGGCCGGCCGGCCCTTCGTCGGCCCCGCCGGGCGGCTGTTCGACCGGGCGATGGCGGAGGCGGCGGTGCCGCGCGAGCGCGCCTACGTCACCAACGCGGTGAAGCACTTCAAATTCACCATGATGGGCAAGCGGCGGCTGCACCAGGGGCCGGATGCCGGGGAGATCACCCGCTACCGGCCGATCCTGCTGCGCGAGATCGCGGCGGTGGCGCCCCAGCGGGTGGTGGCGCTGGGGGCCAGCGCGCTGCTGGCGCTGACCGGCAAGAAGCTGCCGGTGTTGAAGTCTCGCGGCCAGTTGATCAAGGGGCTGACCGAGGCGCCAATCTTCGCGACCGTCCACCCCTCCTACCTACTGCGGCTCCCGGACGCGGCCTTGCAGGCGGAGGAATACGCGCGCTTCGTGCAGGATCTGCGGTCCGCACACCAACTCGTGTAAGAACCAAGGCCCTCGCAGGCCTGCCAGGCCCCGGAACGGGCTGATTTGCCTTTCGCTTTGCAGGGCGACATCTGTCAGGCTTGGAGGCCAACACCCAGGTCGGCATCACCGTGTCAGACGCCGTTCCCGGCCCGCTCGTCTCCCTCAAGCTGCACGGCAATACGCGGCTTCAGGCCTGCGCGCAGGCTGACCCTTCGCATGTTACGCCGCGGGAGCCGCCGGGCCTCCACGTCAAGCTCATCAACGACGGCCTGCGGCAAATCGCCAAGGACCGACCCGGCCAGGGCTTCGTCACCGTGCCCGACGCGGCCGGGAGCGCGTACACGGATGACACCCGCCAGGCCGTCGTCGCCCTCAAGACCAAGTTCAACCTGTTCACCCGGGGCACGACCTCGACCATCGACCCCGTCGTCGGCATCAACACGGTCCGCAAGATCGACCAGTTGCTGGCCGAGCGCGACCCCAAGCCGCCCGTCCCGCCGCCGCCCAGCCGACCGCCGCAGCTGGTGCTGTCCGGCCAGTGCCAGACGATCGGCACCCGCCTGGACAATCTGGCCGCGGACGACATGAAGTTCGGCGACGGATTGGCGGCGCGCAAAAGCGCCAAGTCACTGGCCCTGACGCTGCCGCTCGCGGCGACGCCCGACCTGATCCTCGAGCAGGCGATGGTGGCGGCCATGGCTGCCGCCGTCGCCATCACCGCGGGCATCGGGCCGGCCAATGCGGGCTCGATCGTGGCGGCCAATCAATGCGTGCAGGACTTCTTCAGCCGCGGCGGTGTCGAGCGCGTCTTCACCAAAACCAGCGCGGTGGCCGATCTGGCGCGGATCGATCCCGGCTTCACCATCTTCGTCGACCGGGTGCGCGACCAGGTCCGCCGGGAGGTGCGAACCGCGTTCCGCGCCGGCCTGGTGGATGATCGCGCCATCGCCGCGCGGATCAAGGTGAACATGGACGACCCGTCCTTCGGCACCGGCAGCTTCAGCAGCGTGCTGACCGCCATGATCGGCGGCTTCCAGGGCTACAAGGTGGAGATGTGCGGCCTGGCGGTGAACATCCCGGCCCGCGACTTCACCTATCGGCTGGAGATGGAGATCTTCGACCATTTTGGCGTCGATGAGGACGACATCAACAAGCCGGGCGCCTTCGGTGTCGGCATCGGCGCCACCATGCTCTCCTTCTTCGTGCTGCAGCACGACCGCGCGGCGGGGCTGATCAACAACCCCCGCCGGAAGTACCGGCCCTTCCGCATCCGGCTGCAGATCGATCTCGGCCCCTTCACCGACATCGTCACGTGAAGGGGTGGCCCAGGGGCCACCCCGCCCGGGCTCAGGCCGAGATGCTGGCGACGACGCCCGCACCCACGGTCCGGCCACCCTCACGGATGGCGAACCGCAGCCCCTCATCCATCGCGATCGGGGCAATCAAGGTCACGTCCATCGACACGTTGTCGCCCGGCATCACCATCTCGACACCCTCCGGCAGCGTCACCACGCCCGTCACATCCGTCGTCCGGAAGTAGAACTGCGGACGATAATTCGTGAAGAACGGCGTGTGCCGGCCACCCTCTTCCTTCGTCAGCACATACGCCTCGGCCTTGAACTTGGCGTGCGGCTTGATCGAGTTCGGCGCCGCCAGCACCTGCCCGCGCTCTACATCCTCGCGCTTGGTGCCGCGCAGCAGCGCGCCGATGTTGTCGCCCGCCTGGCCGCTGTCCAGCAGCTTGCGGAACATCTCGACGCCGGTCACCGTCGTCTTCACGGTGTCCTTCAGGCCGACGATCTCGACCTCCTCGCCCA
>CAXTJY010000432.1:0-4234 GCA_964244395.1 uncultured Rhodovarius sp. | reverse complement strand
CAGAACGACGCCAACACCCGGACCTTCACGAGTTGGCAGGGCCGGCTGATCGTCCAGTAAGGCTCAGTCCGCCCGGATGTTCGCGGCGCGGATGACGGCGCCCCAGCGCTCGGTCTCCGCCGCCTGCAGCGCGGCCAATTGGCCAGGCGTGCCGCCCTTGATCTCGAAGCCGGCGTCGCCCAGGCGGCGGACGAGGTCGGGCGAGGCGAGGGCGCGGACCACCTCCCGGTTCAGCCGTTCGATAGCAGCGGGCGGCGAACCGGCGCGGGTATAGAGGCCAGTCCAGATCGAGCTGGTCAGGCCGGGGTGGCCCAGCTCCGCGGTCGTCGGCACGTCGGGCAGCGCGTCCGACCGGGCCGCGGCCATGGTGGCCAGGGCGGTGACCCGCCCGGCGCGAAGCTGGCCCAGCGCGTCCGAAATGGAGGGGAACATCAGCAGCAGGCGGCCGGCTATCAGGTCGGTCAGCGCGGGGCCCTGGCCGCGATAGGGGATGTGGTCCAGCCGCACGCCGAGGGTGGCGGCGAAGAGCTCGCCGGCGAGGTGGGTGGGCGAGCCGATGCCGGAGGAGCCGAAGGCGGCCGGCTCCGACCTGGCACGCAGCGCCGCCAGGGCGCCAGTGAAGTCGCGGCCGTCGGCCAGTGGCCAATCCGGCCCCACGGCGATGCATTGGGCGTAATCGGCGATGGTGGCGATGGGCGCGAAGTCGGCCACGGGGTCGTAGGGCAGCCGCGCCATCAGCCAGCGATTGGTGGCGTGGGTGCCGGTTGTGGCCATGAACAGGGTGAGGCCGTCGGGTGCCGCGCGGGCCGCCTCGGCCGCGCCCAGCGTGCCGCCGGCGCCGGGGCGGTTTTCCACCAGCACGGGCTGGCCCAGGGCGCGGGAGAGGGGTTCAGCCAGCAGGCGGGCCTGGACGTCGGCGCTGCCGCCTGCGGGGAATGGCACGATGATCCGGAGCGGGCGGTCGGGCTGCCAGACAGGTTGGGCGAAGCCGGGCGCAGCCAGGGAGGCGAGGGCCGCACGCCGGTTCAGCGGGAGATTCATGCACGGCTCCAATCTGCGTCGGTCACGGGATGGCGGCCGCGTCGCGCGGGAGGCGAGGCTGCCGACGGGCTTTGCCTTCAGCAAGCAAGGGCTGTGCCGCGGCGAGCCGAACGTCAGACCCGGCCTCGATGTTCGGCCAGGAAGGGCAGGACGACCGCGTCGAACGCTTCTGGCTCGGTGCGGGACAGGGCGTGGCCGCCGCGCGGCTCATAATGGGCGCGGGCGCCGGGGATCAGCCGGGCGTAGTCTTCCGAGAAGTAGCGCGGCGTCAGGATGTCGTCATCGGCGCACAGCACCAGCGTGGGGGCGGCGATGCCTGGCAGGGCATCACGGCGATCCCAGGCCAGGATGGCGTCCAGGCGGCTGGCCTGCACATCGGGTTCGCCCAGCGCCGCCGCTGCCGCCGCCTCATCCGCCGCCACCCGGTCGGCATTGGCGTTCATCCAGTACGGCGGGTACAGCAGCAGTGTCGTGAAGCGGGCGTAGGCCGCCACGCCCGCCTCGCGCATGATGGTCTGCCGCAGGCCCAGCACGTGGCGCCGATAGGCGTCGCCATGGGTGGTGCTGGCGTAGATGATCAGCGAGGCGACCCGCTCCGGCGCCGCCATGGCCAGGCTGGCGAAGATGGCGCCGCCGGTGGAATGGCCGAGGAATTGGGCGCGCGCCACGCCAGCCGCATCCAGCACCGCCCGCAGGTCCTCGGCCATCTGTTCGATGCTGGCCACCGGCATGCGGGAGGAGCGGCCGGTGCCGCGCTGGTCGAACAGGATGACCTGGTGCTGGCGGGCATAGCGCTCGGCCTGCGGCGCCCACCAGCTGGCGGTGCCGCCCAGCCCGGCGCCGAGGACCAGGGCTGGGGCGGCGGGGTCGCCCAGGCGGTCCCACCATAGGTCGCAATCGTCGCGGCAGATGGTGTGGCCTGCCATGCGTGGTCTCCTTCTATCGCTCGGCCATGTTCCGTCGATTTCGGCCGCGCCTGCCGGTCACGACGCGATCTGTTCGACCGGCCCGTGCTGCGCCTGATGCAGGCTGCGATAGACGCCGCCCCGCGCCAGCAGCTCGCAATGCGCGCCCTGCTCCACGATGCCGTCGGCGGTGACCACGACGATGCGGTCGGCGTTGCGGATGGTGGCGAGGCGGTGGGCGATGACCAGCGTGGTACGGCCGCGCGACAGCTCGGCCAGCGATTGCTGGATGGCCTCCTCGGTCACCGTGTCGAGCGCCGAGGTGGCTTCGTCGAGGATCAGGATGGGCGGGTTCTTCAGGAAGATGCGGGCGATTGCCAGGCGCTGTTTCTGTCCACCGGAGAGCTTGACGCCGCGCTCGCCGATCAGCGTGTCCATGCCGGCGGGCAGGTCGGCGATGACGTCGTCCAGCCGCGCCCGGCGGGCGGCCTCGCCGATCTCGGCCTCGGTGGCGCCGAGGCGGCCGTAGCCAATATTGTCGCGCAACGTGCCGGCGAAGAGGAAGACGTCCTGCTGCACGATGCCGATCTGGGCGCGGAGCGACGCCAGCGTCATGTCGCGGATGTCGATGCCGTCGATGGTGATGCGGCCGGCATCGACCTCGTAGAAGCGCGGCAGCAGCGAGCAGATGGTGGTCTTGCCGGCGCCGGAGGGGCCGACGAGGGCCACGGTCTCGCCGGCGGCGACGGACAGGTCGAGATCACGCAGCACCGTGCGTTCGGGCGTGTAGCCGAAGGTGACGGCTTCGAACCGGAGGTCGCCGCGCAGGGTGGTGACCGCGCGCGCGCCTGGGCGGTCGGTGATATCGGCCTTGGTGCCGATCAGCGCGAGATAGCTGCGGAAGCCGGCGATGCCCTTGGGATAGCTCTCGATGACGTTGCTGATCTTGTCGAGTGGCCGATAGAACACGGTCACGAGCAGCAGGAAGGCGACGAAATCGCCGATGGTGAGGCTGCCCGCCACGATCATCAGCGCACCGGCCAGCATCACCACCACCTGCACCAGTCGCATGCCGAGGTAGGAGAGCGTCTGGCTCATCGCCATGATGCGGTAGGCTTCGAGCTTGGTGCGGCGGTAATGCTCGTTGTCGGTGGCGAAGAGCGCTTGCTCGTGGCCTTCGCGGGCAAAGGCCTTGACGACGCGGATGCCGCCGACCGCTTCCTCGATGCGGGCGTTGAAGGCGCCGACGCGGCCGAACTGCGCCTGCCAGTTGCCGGTCATCCGGCCGCCGTAGCGGGCGACGATGAGCGCGATGACGGGTACGATCAAGGCGGTCAGCAGCGCCAGCTCCGGGCTGACCAACACCATCAATGTGAAGGCGCCGAGGAAGGTCAGTACCGCGATCAGCAGGTCCTCCGGGCCGTGATGGGCGACCTCGCCGATGTCCTCCAGGTTCTTGGTGACGCGGCCGACGAGGTGGCCGGTCTTCTCATTGTCGAAGAAGCCGTGGCTGAGGCCCATCAGGTGGCCGAAGGCGCGGCGGCGCAGCTCGGTCTCGATGGCGATGCCCAGGGCGTGGCCCCAATAGGTGACGATGGCCATGAGGCCGGCATTGGCCAGGTAGATGATGAGCAGGCCGGCAATGGCCAGACCGATCAGGGTCATGTTCTGCTGCGGCAGCAGATGGTCGATGAAGGCGCGGATGGCCATGGGGAAGGCGAGTTCGAGCAGGCCGGAGAGGGCGGCGCAGCCGAAGGAGAGGGCGACCAGCCCGAGATGCGGGCGGTAATAGGCCAGGAATTTGCGGATCATGCGGGGGGTTTAGCAGGCGGCGTTGGTGCGGTCCAAAGCACCCTCAATCGTCAAGGCCGGGCTTGACCAGGCCATCGCCCGTTCAGCGCGCGCCCTCGGGTGCGGAGATGGCCGGGTCAAGCCCGGTCATGACGGCTGGGGGCTCAGTAACCCTCCTTCAGCAGTGGAAACGCGCTGTGCACATTCGGAAAATTTACCATCGGCGCACCCGCACGCACATGCCCCGGCGTCAGCTCGGCGAAGGAATTGACCCCCGTGAGGCCCAGCGCCTTGATCACCTCATCCTCCAAAATCTCCAGCAGCCGCGTCACCCCCGCCGCGCCATCCGCCGCCAGGGCGTACAGATACAACCGGCCGATGCCCACCCAGTCCGCCCCCATCGCCACCGCCTTCACGATGTCCGTCCCGCGGCTGACGCTGCCATCGACCATGATCTTGGCCCGGCCGCCCACCGCCTGCACCACCTCGGCCAGCAC
>CAXTJY010000431.1:0-4246 GCA_964244395.1 uncultured Rhodovarius sp. | reverse complement strand
ATGCCGATGCGTGGTGCCATCCAGATCCCCCATTCGGCGCGGATTGCGCGGCACGCTGTCACGTCTAGACTGGCCGCGAAAGGGGCGCCGATGCCGTTGAGCGACGTGACTCTCGACCCTGCGCTGGCGGCGCTGGCCACCGGCCATCCCGGCCCGGGCCTGCCGGTGCGCATCATGGCGCCCGATCTGCGGCCATGGGTCGATGGCAACGTCGTGCGCGGCGCCTGGAGCTTCGAGGGGCCCGCCCCGGGGCCGCATGTGGCGGTGGTGGCGCTCAACCACGGCAACGAGATCAGCGGCGCCATCGTGCTGGATCGCTGGCTGCGGGCGCGGCTTCGGCCGCTGGCGGGCAGGCTGTCGCTGGTCTTCGCCAATCTCGACGCCTATGCCCGGTTCAGCCCGGATGACCCGACCGCGAGCCGCTTCCTGGAGCAGGATTTCAACCGCGTCTGGGACCGTGAATTGCTCGACGGCATCGGCCGCTCCTCCGAACTTCGGCGTGCCCGCGTGCTGCGGCCGCTGCTGGAGAGTGCCGATATAGTGCTGGACCTGCACTCGATGCTATGGCCGTCCGACCCGCTGCTGCTCGTGGGTTCGCCGCATACCGAGGCGCTGGCGCTGGCGCTCGGCACCCCCGATCTCGTGGTGTCGGACCCCGGGCATGAGGCGGGGCGCCGGCTGATCGACCACATCGGGCAGCAGGGCCGGCGCGGTGTGCTGCTGGAGGCGGGAAGCCATTGGGAGCGCGAGACGGTGGCGCTGACCGAGGATACGGCACGGCGCCTGCTGGTGCTGTGCGGGCTGCTGCCCGGGCGGGCACCACCGGGGGCCTCGCGCCTGGCCCGGGTTACCCACGCCGTCACCGCCCGCAGTGCCGATTTCGGCTTCATGCAAGCCTATCGCGGCGGCGATGTGGTGCCCGCGGCGGGCACGCTGGTGGCGCTGGATGGCGAGGTGGAAATCCGCACCCCGCATGATGACTGCCTTCTGGTGATGCCCAGCCTGCGCACGGCGCCGGGGCTGACGGCGGTGCGCTTCGCAAAGTTCGTGGAATAGGGGCGGGCCCTCAGAAAAGTCGCGCTGAAGCGCGCCACGACCATTTCGAGGCAGCCGCATCGGTCGCGCCGCGTTGCTTGCCACGAAGGAGCACCCCATGAGCGATACCCCACGAGACAATGACGAGCCGGTGGAGCTGGGCATCAGCATGGCGACCGTCGTCGCCATCATCGACGCGGCCCGGACCGGCGAGGAGCTGGATGAAGAGGCCCTCAACGAGGATATGCAGGACAAGGAGACGCCGGAGGACGACCCCGGCGAGATGGATGACTCCCTGCGCGGGCTGATCGACGAGCTGAACGAGGAGGAGCAGGCCACGCTGATCGCGCTGACCTGGATCGGCCGTGGCGACTACGAGGTCTCGGAGTGGAAAGAAGCGCTGCGGCTGGCGCGCGAGCGCAATGCCGGCGCCACGGCCGCGAAGTATCTGGTCGAGACCGAGATGCTGGGAGACCTGCTGTCTGAAGGGTTGGCCGCGCTGGGGCACCCGGCGGAAGAAGAGGAGCGCTGACGCCAAAAGGCCCGGCGCGCCTTGCGGCGGCCGGGCCTTCGGGCCAGTGCGATCAGGTGGTCGCGGCCGCCTTGGTCTTGGCTTCCTCCGCCGGCATCTTCAGCTTGACCTCGCCGCCTTCGACGGAGGCGACGGCGCTGAGCGGGATGTAGTGGTGGTGGGCTGCGGTGCCGTCGGGATCGTCTTTCTTTGTGAGTTTGATCCGGTCGCCCTCGACCTTGTCCACCGTGCCGACATGGCCGCCGCAGCTGCCGGTGACGGCGGAATGCTCGGCGATTTGTGTGCTGAAGCTCATGCTGTTCTTCTCCTTGGTGAGTGTGTGGTGATAACGGGCGGCGGAAAGCGCGGTTGCGCCTGCCATGGGTGGGAGGATGCGGATGGACAGACGGTCATTTCTGGGCGCCGGGCTGGCATGTCCGGCCCTGGCGCAATGGACGCCGCGGGGGCCCATGCGGTTCATCGTGACCTTCGCGCCTGGTGGCTCGGCCGATGTGCTGGCCCGGCGGCTGGCGGTGCCGCTGGGCGAACAGCTCGGCCAGCAGGTGGTGGTGGAGAACCGGCCGGGGGCAGGCGGCAATATCGGTATCGAGGCGGTGGCGCGGGCGGCGCCGGACGGGCTGGTCTTCGGCATGGGCGCGGCGGGGCCGATCGTGATCAATCCGGCGATGCCGGGGGCTTCGATGCCCTATGATCCGATGCGGGACCTGACGCCGGTGATCCATCTGGCGGACCAGGCCAATGTGCTGGTGTGCAACGCGACGGTGCCGGTGGCGCCGCTGGACGCGTTCCGCGCCTGGCTGCGGGCGCGGCCGGAGGAGCCGTTCGGCAGCCCCGGCATCGGCACGTCGAACCACCTGACCGGGCTGGCGATGGCGCGCGCGCTGGGCGGCAGCGTGACGCATGTGCCGTATCGCGGCTCGGCGCTGGCGCAGACCGATCTGCTGTCGGGGCAGATCAGCCTGATGGTGGACAACATTGCCGGCGCGCTGCCGCAGCTTCGCGATGGGCGGATGAAGGCGGCGCTGGTCAGCACGCAGGGCCGCTCGGGCCTGCTGCCGGACGTGCCGGCGCTGGGCGAACTGGGGGTGGCGGGGCTGGCCTCCTGGCAGGGTATCTTCGCGCCGGCGGGGTTGCCGGCGCCGGTGCTGGCACGGCTGAACGCAGGCTTCGCGGCGGCGCTGGCGCATGACGGCGTGGCGGGTTGGATGCGGGAGAACGGCGCCGATGCGGTGGGCGGGCCGCCGGAGCGCTTCGCCGCCTTCGTGGCGGCGGAGGCACCCAAGTGGGCAAGCATCATTCGCGAGAACCGGGTGACCGCGGGCTGATGCTGCGTGAGATCATCGAGGCCGTCGAGTTCCTGGAAGACCCGCGGCATGACGGCGCGGCGGCGGTGGAATGGCTGGCGCGGCGGCACGTTCCCGGCGCGCGGACGCAGCGCATTGAAGGCCCGCTGGGGTTCACCGATGTGGTGCTCGCCGAATGCGGCGGCGGTGATGGGCCGTGCCTGGGCATCCTGGGCGTGCTGGGCGGCACCGGGATGCGACCGGCGCGGCCCGGGTTGGTGTCGGACGCCGATGGCGCGGTAGTCGCCTTGGCGGTGGCGGCCGCGCTGGGGCGGCAGCGTGAGGCCGGGGACGTGCTGCCAGGCCGGGTGATGGTGGCCACGCATATCTGCCCGCGGGCGCTGGTGCGGGAGCAGAAGCCCGCGCCGATGATGTCGAACCCGGCCAACCGGGTGGAGGTGCTGGCGGCGATGCTGGACCCGGCGATGCGGGCGGTGCTGTCGGTCGATGCATCCAAGGCCAACCGGGTGGCGAATCGCA
Organism: uncultured Rhodovarius sp.; assembly: GCA_964244395.1. GTDB lineage: Bacteria > Pseudomonadota > Alphaproteobacteria > Acetobacterales > Acetobacteraceae > Rhodovarius. The sequence goes on along the minus strand of CAXTJY010000431.1, from coordinate 856 downwards.
ACGGCTTTGCCATCACGCCGCCGGTGGTGGGCGGATGGATCCTGCGGGTGTCCGACGATCTGCTGGACATCCAGCAGGCGGTGACGGGGGAGGCGGGCTTCGTGCTGCCGATCACCATGCAGGACATCACGCCCTATGGCAGTGGTATCAGGCACATCAACTCGATCATGCAGCCGGCGACGCAGACGGGGGCGCCGGTGGTGGGGGTGGCGCTGACGGCGGCGGCGACGGTGGCGGGGAGCGCCACGGGCGCCAGCCAGCCGTTCGTCCTGGAGCAGGCGGGGCGGTTCTGCGTGGAGGTGGCGCGGGGGTTTACGGCGGGGCGGTGTGCGTTTTTCGATGCGGCGGAGCGAGACGTGTTGGTGGCGCGGTACGGCGCGATGGAGCATCTGTTGCGGCTGTAAGCGTGACAAGCGCGGGCCGGCCGCCCCGCCGCAGATCCGATCAGGCCAGGGTCACCAGCCTCTGATACGCCGCCTCGACCGAGGCGAAGCCGCGCCGGTGGTGCGGGCAGGGGCCATGCGCCTCCAGTGCCGCGCGATGCATCCGGCTTCCATACCCCTTATGCGAGGAGAAGCCGTAGGCCGGCCATCTGGCGCACAGCCGCGTCATCGCCCGGTCGCGCATCACCTTGGCCAGGATGGAGGCGGCGGCGATGGACAGGCTGAGCGCGTCGCCATCGACGATGCAGATGGTGCGGCAGGGCATGGCGGGCGCGCGGTTGCCGTCGATGAGCGCCACGTCGGGCCGGCTGGGCAGGCGGGTGACGGCGCGCTGCATGGCCAGGTAGGTGGCCTGCAGGATGTTGATGCTGCCGATCTCGGCGGCGGAGGCGGCGGCGATGGCGTACTCGACC
>CAXTJY010000430.1:0-4279 GCA_964244395.1 uncultured Rhodovarius sp. | reverse complement strand
CCTTGGCGAAGGAGGCGGTGCGGATCGAGTATCCAAAACCCGACGGGGTGCTAACCTTCGACCTGCTGTCCTCGGTGTTCATCAGCAACACCAACCATGAAGAGGATCAGCCGGCGCATCTGAAGCTGCGCGACCCCGGCAAGTGGCTGCCGGAGAATTTCGAGAAATACGCCTCGCCGGAGAGCCGGTACTGCCCGGCGGGGGTGTATGAGGCGGTGGATGACGGGGCTGGGAGCCACCGGTTGCAGATCAACGCGCAGAACTGCGTGCACTGCAAAACCTGCGACATCAAGGACCCGACGCAGAACATCGACTGGTGCACGCCGGAGGGGGCGGGGGGGCCGAACTATATCGGAGGCATGTGAGCAGTGGATACGAATGTTCCACGGGCAGCGGCATGCCGTATGATGCCGGTATGGAAGCCCGTGTCGCCGGCTTGGAAGCGAGTGCCCTTCGCATGGAGGCGGCGGTTGTCCGTATCGCCGAGGACGTGGCCGCAACGCGACGGGAAATTGCTGATCTGCTCAAGGAACTCTTTGAACAGGGCAAATCCATGGCGCGGCTGGATGGGCGGGTTTCCAACCTGCCCACGGCCGTCCAGATGATCCGTTCGTACTGGCGGTCTTCGCCTTCGGCATCGGGCGGCAGTTCTGGGGCGGTTAGAGCCAGTCTTGCAGGTCATTACAGAGTGGACCTTGCTGGGACAACCCGAACCAGGACCGAGTAAGCGATGAGCGGGGCGCTGATCGCCGCCGCCCAGGCCCTCGACGCCGCCGGCTTCATGCCCAGCAAATCCGGCAATCTTTCGGTACGTACCGCGCGCGGCTTTTCCATTACCCCCTCCGGCCTGCCTTACGCGCAACTGAGCGCTGAAGATTTGGTCGAGGTCTCTCTGGATGGCGCTACGCTTTCCGGCCAGCGCCGCCCTTCCAGCGAATGGCGCCTGCACGCCGACCTCTATGCCGCCCGCCCCGACGCCCAGGCCGTCATCCACACCCACAGCCCGCATGCAACCGCCCTTTCCTGTGCCCGCCGGCCAATCCCGGCGCTGCATTACATGGTCGCCATGGCAGGGGGCGCCGACATCCCCTGTGCCGCCTACGCGACCTTCGGCACCGCGGAATTGGCCCGATCAGCCGTCGCGGCCATGGCCGGGCGGCGCGCCTGCCTGCTGGCCAACCACGGCGTCGTCGCGCTGGGGGCCACCCTGGCCGGCGCGGATGCCCTGGCGCGGGAGGTCGAAAACCTGGCACGACAGTACCTCCTGCTCCTCGCCGCCGGTCTGCCGCCCGTGCTGCTTGACCAGGACGAGATGGCGGCGGTGGCAGAGCAGTTCCGCGGCTACGGGCGGCCCGCCTGACCGTGCCTTTCAAGCCACAGCGGCCCCTTTGCTGTGCCCGCGAAGCCACAGCTTCTGGTGGTGCGCCAGTCCCGTTTATATCCTGAAGCAATGACCCCCACTTCCCCCCGTCTCCGCGTGGCGCTGCTGGCCGCGGCGGTCGTTTTTGGCTGTGCGGCCGGCGCCGCCCCTGCCATCGAAATCGCCCCCCGCCAGGCCCGCGGCGGCGAGCACGCCGGGCTTGGCAGTGCTGGCGCCTTCCTCGCCGGCCGCCTGGCATCCGCCGAGGCCGATACTGCCCTGGCTGCGGACTATCTCCTCGCGGCCTTGCGGCTGGACCCCGACAACGCTGAAATCCTTGGCCGCGCCTTCCTGGCCGCCGTGCTCGATGGCCGGCCGGAGGCGTTGCGCCTGGCCCGCCGCCTGCCTGACAACCCCGTCGCCGGCCTGCTGTTGCTGGGCAGCGAGGGGCTGGCCGGCCGTTGGGACCGTGCCGAGGCCCGCGCGCGCGCCCAGCCCAGAAACGGCGCGACCGCGCCCATCGTGCCGGTGCTCACCGCCTGGACGCAGCTGGGGCGCAGCCAGGCAGACCAAGCCCTGGCGACGCTGCGACCGCAGATCGAGCAGGGCCGCTTCCGGGCACTGAACGCCCTGCATGGGGCGCTGATCGCCGATCTCGGTGGCCGGGTGCGGGAGGCCGAACGCCTGGTGCGCGTCGCCATGGCCGACCAGCCCGATCCCACCTTGCGGCTGGCGATCATTGGCGCCGGCATTTTGAGCCGGGCCGGCCGCGCGGCGGACGCGAACCGGCTGTTGGACCAGGTGGCCGGCAATGGCGACGAGGTGTCGCTGGCAGCCAGCGAGCCGGAGCGGGCCGGCATCCTGGCCGGGCGCGCGGTCACGTCGCCGGTGGAAGGCATCGCCGAGGCTTATGTCGCCCTGGCCGGCGCCATGCGCGGACAGCCCGACGGCAGCGAGCCGGCCATGATCCTGGCCCGGCTGGCGTTGCGGCTGCGCCCAACCTTCGGGCCTTCCCTGCTGCTGATCAGCGACGTGCTGGCCGAAGAGGGGCGGCACGATCACGCGTTGGCGATGCTGGGCCAGATCCGCCCCGACGACCCACTGCATGGCGTCGCCGCGCTGCGCCGCGCCGGGCTGCTCGACACGCTGGACCGCGCCGAAGAGGCTATAGGCCTGCTGCGCGAACAGGCAGCGCGCTACACCGCCATGCCGCAGCCACTGGTGCGGCTGGGTGACATCCTGCGCCGCCGCAACCGCTTCCCGGAAGCGGCGGAAGCCTACGATCAGGCGCTGGCCCGCGTGGGGGTTGCCGGCGAGCGGGACTGGCCCCTGTTCTACGCCCGCGGCATTTCGCGCGAGCGCAGCGGCAATTGGCCAGGCGCGGAGGCCGATCTACTGCGGGCGCTGGAGCTGGCGCCAGAGCAGCCCTATGTCCTCAATTACCTGGGTTACAGCTGGGCCGATCAAGGGCTGAACCTGGATCGGGCCCGAGGCATGCTAGTTCGGGCCGTGGAGCTGCGGCCGCGGGACGGCAACATCGCCGACAGCCTGGGCTGGGCGCTGTTCAGGCTGGGCGACCTGCCCGGCGCGGTGGAGTGGCTGGAGCTGGCAGTGGAATTGGAGCCGCGCAATGCCACGATCACCGACCATTTGGCCGATGCCTATTGGGTGGCGGGGCGCGAGCGTGAAGCCGAATTCCAGTGGCGCCGCGCCCTGACCATGGAGCTGGAACCCGGTGAGGGCCCGCGCATCGAGACGAAGCTGCTGAGTGGCCTGCCGCCGGAGGCTGTGCCGGCGGCGCTGCGGCGCTGATGCGAGAGGCGCTTTCAGCGGCCGGCGCCAGCAGCGAGGCAGCCCCGGCCAAGGTCAATCTGTTCCTTCATGTGTTGGGGCGGCGGCCCGATGGCTATCACCTGCTGGATAGTCTGGCCGTGTTCGGGCCGGCGGCGGATCGGCTGATCTTGGAAGACGGGCCGCTGGCGCTGCGCCTGGCCGGCGGGTTTGCCGCCGGGTTGGCCGACGAGACGGACAATCTGGTGCTGCGTGCGGCCCGGGCCCTGGCCAGCGCGGCGGGACTGCCGGCGCTGGGCGCGCTGACGCTGGAGAAATCCTTACCTGTGGCGTCTGGCATCGGCGGCGGTTCGGCCGATGCGGCGGCGGCGCTGCGGCTGCTCAACCTGGCATGGGGGTTGGGCTGGCCCGCCGACCGGCTGCGCGAAGTAGCCGCACCGTTGGGGGCCGACATCCCGGTCTGCGTCGAAAGCGTGCCGGCGCGAATGGGCGGGGTGGGCGAGGTGATCGCCGCGGCGCCGACCTTGCCGAAGGTGGCATTGCTGCTGGTCAATCCCGGCCCTGCTTTGGGCACACCGGCGGTCTTCCGCGCCCGCGCCGGGGCGTTTTCAGCCCCCGCCGAACTTCCGACGGCCTGGAGCGACGCGGCGACGATGGCGGCGGATTTGCGCGCCTGCGGCAACGACCTGCAAGAGGCCGCCATCCGCCTGTGCCCGCCGATTGCCGAGGTGCTGGCAGCCATCGCCGCGCAGCCCGGATGTCTGCTGGCGCGGATGAGCGGCTCGGGCGCCACCTGCTTCGGCCTGTTCGCCCAGGAGGCCTCGGCGCGGGCCGCGGCCAGTGCCATGGCGAAGGACTGGTGGGCGAGCGCGGGGCCTCTTTACGAAGCCCCCGCCTGATGGCACTTGCCGCTGCCGGATGGGGTGTAGCCAAGTGGTAAGGCAGCGGTTTTTGGTACCGCCATTCCTAGGTTCGAATCCTAGCACCCCAATCGCCCAGTCACCCCGTCGCAGACATTTTCTAGGGTTAGGCCCTATGGCCCTGAAAGCCCCGGCTTTCCCGCCCTACAAAGCTAGGCTCAGGACTCATTGATCCAGAAGATGACGATGGCGGCGAGGGCGATGGCGG
>CAXTJY010000429.1:0-4284 GCA_964244395.1 uncultured Rhodovarius sp. | reverse complement strand
GCGGGTCGCCCCTGGTGGGTGGGGGTACGGGGGAGGGCAAAGCCCTTCCCCGGGTTGCTCGCGCACCATCAGGCCCACCATCCCCCCGCCCGACAGCGTCATTGCCCGGGCAGCAGGGCCGGCTCCGCGCGGGTTTGTTCGGCGGGCCAGTCGGTGAGGGGGATGGCGTAGTCGCCGGTGAAGCAGGCGTCGCAGAATTGTGGCTGGCGGGCGTTGCGGTCGCCTTGGCCGAGGGCGCGGTAGAGCCCGTCGAGGGAAATGAAGGCCAGGCTGTCCACGCCGATCAGGGCGGCCATTTCCGCGACGTCGTGTTGCGAGGCGAGGAGGGAGCGGCGGGAGGGGGTGTCGATGCCATAGAAGCAGCTGTGTGTGGTGGGGGGCGACGAGATGCGCATGTGGACTTCGGCGGCGCCGGCCTGGCGGACCATTTCGACGATCTTCTTGGAGGTGGTGCCGCGGACAATGCTGTCGTCCACCAGCACGACGCGCTTGCCTTCCAGCATGGCGCGGTTGGCGGAGTGTTTGAGTTTGACGCCGAGGTGGCGGATCTGGTCGGTGGGTTCGATGAAGGTGCGGCCCACGTAGTGGTTGCGGATGATGCCGAGCTCGAAGGGCACGCCACATTCGCGGGCGTAGCCCATGGCGGCGGGGACGCCGCTGTCGGGGACGGGGACCACCACATCGGCGTCGATGTGGCTTTCGCGGGCGAGTTCGGCGCCGATGAGTTTGCGGGTTTCGTACACGCCGGTGCCTTCGACGACGGAGTCGGGCCGGGCGAAGTAGATGTACTCGAAGATGCAGAAGCGGCTGGGGGTCTTGGCGAAGGGTTTTTGCGATCGCAGCCCGGAGTCGTCGATGATGACGACTTCGCCAGGTTCGATGTCGCGGACGAATTCGGCGCCGACGATGTCCAGCGCGCAGGTTTCGCTGGCGAGGATCCAGCTGGGCTGGCCGCCGGCGTTGGGCATGGAGCCCAGCACGAGGGGACGCACGCCCAACGGGTCGCGGGCGCCGATCAGGGCGCCGTCATGCAGCGCCACCAGGCTGTAGGCGCCTTGCACCTGCTTCAGTGCGTCGATCAGGCGGTCCGTCACGTTGCTATACAGGCTGATGGCGATGAGGTGGATGAACACCTCGGTGTCGGTGCTGGACTGGAACAGGCAGCCGCGCTTGACCAGGGCCTGGCGCAGCACCTTGGCGTTGGTGAGGTTGCCGTTGTGGCCGACGGCGAAGCCGCCGAATTCGAAGTCGGCGTAGAGGGGCTGGACGTTGCGCAGCGCCGTCTCGCCGGTGGTGGCGTAGCGGTTGTGGCCGCAGGCGGCGCAGCCCCGCAGGCCGGCCATGACCTTGGCGTCGCCGAAGATGTCGCCCACCAGGCCCAGGCCGCGGTGGCTGTTGAAGCTGCCGGGGGCGGCCAGGGCGACGATGCCTGACGCTTCCTGCCCGCGATGCTGCAGGGCGTGCAGGCCGAGCGCCACCAGCGCCGCCGCGTCCACATGGTTCCAGACGCCGAAGACGCCGCACTCCTCGTGGAACTTGTCGTCGTCATAAGGGTGGGTGGTCAGGTCCATGAGACGGGGGCGCCCTTCAGCCTGCTGCGCCCGCTATATAACGTATTACAGGCAGATTGCACCCTAGCGAGACCCGACGCGGGGGCGCAGCAGCTCTTCCTGCGTCGGGACGCGGGGTTCCGGCACTTCGGCGATGCGCGGGCGGTAGTCGGCCGGAAGCAGGCCCGCCACGCTTCGCGCGCCGGAAACGACCAGGGGCAGGCCGCGCGCTTGCAGCACGGCTTCCGGCCAGCGTTCGGTCTGCGGCAGGAACAGGCCGGCGATGATGTAGGCCAGCACCAGGATGAAGGCGCCGCGGGCCAGGCCGAAGACGGCGCCCAGCGAACGGTCCACGCCGCCCAGCGCGCTGTCCTCCACCCGGCTGGCCACGGCATGCACCACCAAGGTGAGTGCGATGAGCACGACGAGGAACACGGTGCCGACGGCCAGCCCGTCGGCCAGCCAGGGGGTATCGACGAAGCCCTCGAAGAACGGCCGCACGCTGGCGCGCAACGCGAAGGCGGCGATCAGCGCGCCGATCCAGGCCGCGATGCCCAGCACCTCGCGCACGAAGCCGCGCCAGAAGGACAGGATGCCGGAGACGACGATGATGGCGATGGCCGCCAGATCCACCCAGTTCATACAGGTCTCCAAGCCGCCCGTGCGGGCTATAGCGAGGAAGGCGTGGTTGAACCAGATGAGGTGACGCCTGCCTCGAACACTCCTTTCGCTGAATGAACCAACGGCTGGTCATCTGAATGGTCTCTTTGGAGGGGACCATGCCATGACGTCCTGGCCGGTATCAGCTCAGCAGCGCGCTCCATGACGGGTCGGACGCATCCGTCGGCGTCACCACCTGGCGTTCGTTGAAGCCGGCAATGTCGATGCTGGAGATGCGGGCGGAGTAGCCTGAGCCGCGGGAATCCCGCGCCTGGCTTTCACGATAGAACATCAGCACCCGGCCGTTGGGCGCGAAGGTCGGCCCTTCCATCGCCCAGCCTTCGGACAGGATGCGCTCGCCCGAACCGTCCGGCCGCATGACGCCGATGGCAAAGCCGCCCCGCCCGATGCGGGTGAAAGCGATGAGGTCGCCGCGCGGGCTCCACACCGGCGTGGCGTAGCGGCCATTGCCGAAGGAGATTCGGCGCGACCCGCCGCCGCCCGCATCCATGACGTAGAGCTGCTGGTCGCCGCCGCGGTCGGAGTTGAAGACGATCTGGCTGCCATCGGGCGAGTAGCAGGGCGAGACGTCCAGGCCGCCGCCGGAGGTGAGCTGGCGCTCGCGGCGGCTGCCCAGATCGACCACATAGATGTTGGCGTCCCCGCCACGCACCGAGGAGAGGACGACGGAGCGACCGTCGGGCGAGAAGCGTGGGCTCAGCGTCATGCCGGAGAAATTGCCCAGCACCTCCTGCCGGCCGGATTGCACGTTGAAGAGGAAGACGCGCGGGTTGTTCTGGGCGTAGCTCATGAAGGCGATGGACTGCGCGTTCGGGTGGAAGCGCGGGGTCAGCGCCTGGGCGGAGCCGTCGGTCAGGTAGCGGAAGTTTTCGCCATCCTGGTCCATGATGGCGAGGCGGCGGTTGCGGCGGTCCCGCGGGCCGCTCTCGGCTATCAGGGCGACGCGGGTGTTGAAGTAGCCCTGCTCGCCCAGGGCACGCTGATAGATGTCATCCGAGATGATGTGCGCGATCTGGCGCCAGTTCGCCCCTGAGGCGTTGTAGGCGGTGCCGAGCGCCTGGGCCTCGGGCAGCACGTCCCACAGGCGGAACTCGACGCGCATCTGGCCGCCGCTTTCGGAGACGCGGCCGGTGACGAGGAAGGTGGCGCCGATGACCCGCCAGTCCTGAAAGCGGGGGGTGCCGGCGGCGGCCTCCGGCGTCTGGATGAAGGCGGCCTGGTTGACCGGGCGGAACAGACCGGAATTGCGCAGGTTGTTGGTGATGACGGTGGCGATGCGGGCGCCCAGCTCGCTGCCGGCCATGGCGGGGATGGCGATGGGCACTGGCTCGGTGCGGGCGCGGGTGATGTCCACGACGCTGCCCTGGGCGAGCGCCTGGGTGGCGGCGAAGGGGGCGATGAGGGCGGTTCGGCGGGTGATGATGGACAAGGGCGTACTCCCGGGCGTGTCGGTTAGGTGGGTGGGGTCAAGTCGAGGATGCGGGGGCCGCTACACCAGTATATATACGATCGAGCGGTGTCAGGATGCAGGGCGATGTTGAAGATTGCGGCGGCCGAGTTCGAAAGCGACGTGCGGCGCTTCGAGGAGTTGGCGCTGGCGGAGCCGGTGATGGTCACGCGCGAGAGCGAGGCGGACCTCGTCATGGTGTAGACCACACATTACTGGAGCCTGATGGGACATCAGCGCGAGGTGGTGGGTGCCAACGAATTCTCCAACGAAGATTTGGCCGCCATCGCGGCCGCGGAGCCGCCCGACGAAGCCGACGCCTTCAGGCACGAATATTCGCGCTGATGCCGCTTCCCCGGCCCGTCACGGGTCTGGTCATCGAGTACAGCTATCTCTGGCGGCATGAGCGCCGGCTCGGCATCACCGAAGGGCGCAAGGATCGGCCGGTCGCTGTCCTGGTCATCGTGCAGGATCGACATGGGAGGGAGGTGGCGACGGTGTTGCCCACAGCGCTCCCGACCACCCGTCGCACGCCATCGAGATTCCGGCGCAAACCAAGCGGCGTCTGGGTCGGCACCCAGACCCGGGAACGTGTCACCACGGCGC
>CAXTJY010000428.1:3424-4288 GCA_964244395.1 uncultured Rhodovarius sp. | reverse complement strand
GGGAGGCCGGGTCGAGGGCGAGGGTGAGGAAGTAGGTGGAGCGGCGGACGGCGGGCGGGCAGGCATCGAGGGCGGCGAGTTGGGCCGGGGTGGCGGTTTCGGCGAGGACGGGGGGGACGCGGGGGGACCAGCCGACTTCCTGCATGGTGAAATGGGCGGGGGCTTTCACGGGTGCGGGCGTTGTCGCGCCTTCGGCCCCCAGCATGGCCCGCAGGCCCGCGAGCAGGCGTACCTGGAACGGCACGAAGGCGACCAGTTGCGTGATGGCGACGATGTCCTGGGGGGAGCGGCCATCGGCGGCAAGGGCGTCGATGTCGGCCTGGCCGATGCGACCAGGATGTTCGGTCACGGTCTGGCCGTAGGTCATCAGGCGGGCGGTCCTGGGCGCGTCACCGGGCGAAGGAGCCAATGACCCGTAATGGGCGGCCAGCGTCGTGTCGCCTTCCAGCCGGGCGGACTGGGCGGCCAGGGCTGCGCGTTCGGCCAGCGAAACGCCGCCGGGGTGCCTGGGCAGCACCAGTTCCCGGTAGGCGCCTTCGGTGTGCTGGCGGATCGCCGCGCGCTCGGTGCGGAGCGTGGCGAGGGGCGCGTCGGGGGAGAGGCCCAGCAGGGTTTCGATAAGGTCGGTCAAGCGGGGGAGGTCGGTCATGTGGGTTCCCATTCATCGCCCAGCAGTTCGGGCACGGCGTAGGCCTGGAGCTGGGCATAGTGGTGCGCGCGGTCCGCGACGAACAGGCGCTTCGCGATGCCGCGGGCCAGGCGCTGGGCGCCGGCGCTGACGGCGGGGATATCGCCGGTCAGCTTCCCATGGCTGAGCGAGGCCGGGTAGTTGAAGCAGTGGATTTGCGCAAGCGGGGGACAGGC
>CAXTJY010000428.1:0-3414 GCA_964244395.1 uncultured Rhodovarius sp. | reverse complement strand
CGGGTGTGCGCTCCTGGAATGTGAAGTCGGGGTCCAGGTCGGGGGACCAGGCGAGCTCGTCGTTCTCCTCGCCGGGGGCGGGGGTCACTCGGTCGCGCCAGAAGCGGATGTGCGGGGCGAGGAGGGCCAGCTCGGGGCGGGAGGCGAGGTCGACGCGGAAGCCCGTGGCGAAGACGAGGAAGTCGATGGGAAAGGCGCCGTGGGGGGTACGGACGAGAAGTGCGTTCTCGTGCTGGGTCACGTCCAGCAAGGGGCTGGACAGATGCAGGCGGGCGCCGGGGTGGCGGGCGACGCGCAGGGTGCTGTCGCGGGGCGGGGGGGTCTGCTCGCTGAGCGCATGGTGGAGGAAGCGCCATTTCCATTCGTCAGGCAGCGCCTCGAAGCCATGCACGACGCCGGCGCTGCCGATGCCGGTGAACTTGTTGATGCGGGGGAGGGCGGGGCGGCGGACGAACAGGTCGAGCGTTGCGGCGCCGGCTTCCAGGGCTGTCGCCGCGTTGTCCATGGCGGAGGCGCCCGCGCCGACGACTCCGACGCGCTTGCCGGCGAGAGAGGGGAAGTCGATGGCGTCGCGGGAATGCGCCCAGAAGCAATGCGGCAGGGTGTGGGCGATGGGTGGGACCCATGGGCCGCCGAGGCCGTCGCGGCCGGTGGCGAGGACGACGTGCCGGGCGAGGACGGGGCCTTGCGAGGTTTCGAGGCCGATCAGGCCGTCGTCGCCCAAGCGGGGGCACGGGCGGGGTCGGGGTCGGAGCAGGCTGACGTCGACGTCGTTCTCGACCGCGATCTCCATGACACGGCGGTACCAGACCAGGTAGTCCATCCATTGCGCGCGCGGGATCTTGCCCAGGGCGTCCCAGGCCGCGGTGCCGAACTGCGCCTCGAACCAGGCTCGGAAGGTGAGGGCGGGCAGGCCCAGGGCCGGGCCGGCGAGGGTCTTGGGGGAGCGCAGGGTTTCCATGCGGGCGAAGGTGACCCAGGGGCCTTCGCTGCCGGCGGGGGCGCGGTCCAGCACGCGGACCCGGTCGATGCCGAGCAGGCGGAGGGCGGCGGCGGCGGCGAGGCCGCACATGCCGGCGCCGAGGATCGCGACGTTGGCCACGCCCTCGGTCGACGGCACCCAGGGCTTGCCGGGCAGTTCGAGCCAGGCGAGGTCCTGCCGCAGGCGGGCCTCCAGCGCGGCCAGGCCGACGCCGGCCACCCCCATCAGGTCAGCGTCCGCCGACGATCATCATCGCGTCAGCGTCCGCCGACGATGCTGACGGCGTCCCAGGAGGTGTTCGGCTCGGGCTTGCCGCTGATGTGGATGTAGTTCTGGTAGACGGTCATGTTGGTCTGCATGTCCTTCCACTGGGTGATGATGGAGTGGTACGTGTTGCCATCGAAGCCTTCGCGCTCGTGGGTGACCTTCATGGTTCGGCGGACGGCGCCGGCCATGTTGAGGTCTTCGAAGCCGTCATGGCGGATGGTCTCGTGCCAGGCGAAGCCGGGGGCGGCGACGGTGTCGAAGCGCTCGGTGGTGCCGGGTCCGCCGGCGTAGACGCGGCGGATGGCCTTCAGGGCATCGTCGGCGCCGGGCCAGTCGGTTTTCCAGGAGCCGTACCAGAACTCGCCGGCGCCGGCGCCGAGTACGATGCGGCAGGCCTCGGGCCGCGCGGGATCGGCGGGGAGGTAGACGGCGGTGGGGCCCACGGTGCGGTCGACGACGCCGAGCGCCGTGGGGCAGGGGGGCGGGGCTTCGGCGTGGGCGGCGACGGGGAGCAGGACGGCGAGGGCGGAGAGGATACGGCGCATGGGTGTTGGGCCTCCTTGGATAAAAAAATGGCGGCGCCCGAGGGCACCGCCAAGTTTAGGGAGGAAACGTCCTGCAGCATAACGGCGAACCGTCGTGCTGCGCTGCACAATTTATCCCGATCGGTGCCGGATGCAAGGGGCTTTTTCGGGGAACGAGGTGGGCAGAGAGGCTACGCTTGACAAAGCGGCGATCGAATAAGAAAATATACATAGGGAGTGACACCGTCCAACGCTTTCCATAACCCAAACCTCAATGCCTCCTCTTCGACTTCGACCTGCTCAAGCGCTCGAGGAAGCCGGTGAGGAGATACAGAAGCGGCTGCAGCGCGCAGCCCAGGAGGCGGTCGAAGCGGCTGGTCGTGGCGAGTCCTGGAAGCCAATACAGCCCGACGCGTTCGAGATCGATCTGCCTGCCGCAAGCCCCGTAACTCTTCCCACTTTTTCTCCGATGGCATCTGAGCCGAGCAGGCCTGGCCGTGTCGAACTGGCCGCGCTTGGTGATCGCCGTTGCGACGGGTTCCGCGGCGGATGCCAGCGTGGCGGCAGTCGTGGAGATAACGCCAAATTCCGAGTTTTTGGCCGTGCACTCTGCTTTGATTGTGCGTCACGGTTCCTGGGGATAGAGGATGAGTTCGCTGCGACACGGCAGTTGATCCTTCGTGACTACCCGTTGGATTGAACCTGGGGGGGCGGAATGCCGTCGAACGCTGGTCAAGTGGTGGGCGCGCTGCGGGTTGGAGCAATATTTCACGCCGCCACCCTGGATGGACGCCGTCATGTATGCCGCGTCATCGGCGCGACCCTTGAACATGTCCTCGCAAGGAACATCTGCACCGGAGACAGGCTTGCGTTCGCGACGGCGAACGGAACTGCGGAATGGGGAGCAAGCCGGACATCGTGCAGGGTCGTATGCGCGACGCCTTTGCCGGCAGCGATGCTGCTGACCCTGGAAGGGATGGACGACAGATATCAGAACGGCACCGGGGACGAGCGTTTCAGGCTTACCCGAGACGAGATCGATGTCTTGGTATTCCTGGATCAGTTTGTGCGCGATAACAGCTTCGACGAGAGCTACTGCGGCTGATCGGCACCGCTGCATCCTACTCCTCCAGCGTCACGCTCGGCCTCACCACGCCGCGGCCGCGGACCATCGGGCGTTCCTCCTGGTTCGCCACCGCGCAGACGATCACGGCGCCCCATAATACCAGCGACATCGCGCCGGCCAGGCGGGCGTGGTGGGTCAGCGAGCCGGCGCCGATCGCGCGGAGGCCGAAGCCGCGGGGGCGGCTGAACAGCACGGCGTTGAACAGGGCGCCGAGGATCAGCAGGAGCTTGGGCAGGAACCAGCTATGGCTGCCGGTCTGGATGGGGTCATACAGGAACAGCCAGGCGCCGCTCAGCATCAGCACGAGGAAGGCCGTGTGGACGATGGGCAGCACCAGGCGGGACAGGGCGTCGAGTGCGATGTCGCGGCCGAGCGCGCCGAGCAGCCGCAGGTCGAGCACGACGATGCCGCCGAAGAACACGGCGGTGGCGCCGACGTGCAGCAGGCGCAGCGGCATGTGCCAGCCCTGCAGCCGGTAGACCGTGAGCCGTGCAGCGCTGGTCGCGAGCCAGACG
>CAXTJY010000427.1:0-4290 GCA_964244395.1 uncultured Rhodovarius sp. | reverse complement strand
ATGCGGGCGAATCCCGCCGGCACGAACAGCCCGGCCTGGGCCAGCACCAGCATCAGCGCGTTCTGGCGGAGGTAGGTCGATTTGCCGGCCATGTTCGGCCCGGTGAGCAGGCAGACGCGCTGCCCGGCCGAAAGATCGGCGTCGTTCGGCACGAAGGCCGGGCCTTTCGCGCGCCGCAAGGCGTCTTCCACTACGGGGTGGCGGCCCTGGGTGATGCAGAAGTCACCGCCTTCGGTCATCTCCGGCCGGGTCCAGCCCAGCTCGGCCGCGGCGGCGTGGATGTCGATCGCGGCCTTGGCGCGAGCCGCCTCGGTGATGCCGGCGCCTGCCTCGGTGCACAGCCTTCGCAGGTGCTGGGCGATGGCCCGCTCGCGCGCCGCCGCCTGGTCCGCCGCCTGGGACAGCTTGCGGTCCAGCTCGGCCAGCGCGCCGCAGGTGAAGCGCAGCGTGCTGGACATGGTCTGCCGGTGCTGCGGGGCGAATTCGCCGGCGAGTCTGGGCGGCTCGCGCAGCAACTTCTCGCCCGCGGCTGCGGGCATTTCGGCCAGGTAGCCCATCTGCTGGTGATGGCGGATCTTGAGGGACGCCACGCCCCACGCCTGGGCCAGCTCCATCTGCATCGCGGCGATGGCGCCGCGGGCGTCGTCGCGCAGCCGGCGCAGGGCATCGAGTTGGCCGTCATAGCCGGGGCGGACCACGCCGCCGTCCTCCAGCCGCGCGGGCAGGGCATCGGCCAGGGCGCGGGTCAGTTCGGCGGCGGGTGAGGCCCGAGGCAACAGGGCATCGGGTGAGAGCAGCACCGGGCGCTGGCCTGCCAGCGCCGTGGCCATCGCCTCCGCCCGCAGCAGTCCGTCTCGCACCGCGGCCAGGTCGCGCGGGGCGAAGCGGTCCAGGCTGAGGCGGGCCAGGGCGCGGGCCATGTCGGGCGCGCCCTTCAGCGCGGCGCGCAGCCTGGCGCGCAGCTCGGGCTCGGCCGCCAGATGCGCCACCGCATCGTGCCGGGCGGTGATGGCGGCCAGGTCGGCCAGGGGGGAGGCCAGCCGCGCCGCCAGTTCGCGCGCGCCGCCGCCGGTCAGGGTGCGGTCGACCGCGTGCAGCAGCGTGCTGCGGGCGTCGCCGCGTTCGGCGCGCAGCAGTTCCAGCGAGCGGCGCGTGGCGGCGTCCATCGCCAGCACGCCTGCCGCGCCGCGTGGAGCCGGCCGCATGAGGTGCGGCAGGGCACCGTTCTGGGTGGAGCGGACGTATTCCAGCGCCATCGCCGCAGCGGCGATCTCGGTCGGCTCGAAGCTGCCGAAGCCCTCCAGCGAGGCGACGCCGTAGGCCGCGGCCAGCCGCCCCGCCGGGTCACGCGGTGGCGCGGCCACCGTCGCGCCCGGCCATAGGCCCTCGGTAGCGACGATCTCGGCCGGTTCCAGCCTCGCCAACAGGCCGACCATGTCCGGCGTGGCCTCGGTCTCGAAGATGCCGCTGGTGATATCGAGCCAGGCGGCGCCATAGCCCTTGCCGTCGGGCACCAGCGCCAGCAGCCAGGCAGGCCGGGCGGCTTCCAGCAGGCTGTCCTCCGTCACCGTGCCGGGGGTGACCACGCGGACCACGCGGCGGTCGATGATGCTGGCCTTCCGGGCCTTGGCCTGTTCCGGCGTCTCCACCTGGTCGCAGATCGCCACGCGGAAGCCGCGGCGGATCAGCCGGGCCAAATAGGCTTCGTGGCTGTGATGCGGGACGCCGGCCATGGGCACGGGCTGGCCCTGATGTTCGCCGCGGAAGGAGGTGGCGATCGACAGCGCTTCGGCCCCAGCCTCGGCATCGGTGAAGAACATCTCGTAGAAATCGCCCATCCGGAAGAAGATGATCGCATCCGGATGTTGCGCCTTTGCGGCGAACCACTGCGCCAAAGCGGGGGTGGCGCCATGCGCGGAGAGGGGTGGGCGGTCCATCCTGGCAGGATGCCGCAAGCCCGGGGCCGCGGCTATTCGGCTTTCAGAGCCCGAGCGGCAACGTCTCCGGCCGCGGCAGACCAAGCACGTCGAAGGCGTGCATGACTTCGCGCCGCTGCTGCTCGAATGGCGGCTCGGGCGGTCCCAGGCCCGCGGCGCGCAGCATCATGATGACCTCCGAGACGCTCACGTTCATGCCTAATTCCGAGGCCGCCTTCTCGGCAGTCAGTTCACCGGCGGCGTAGCGACGCAGAATGGGATGGGCTTTGGTCATGCCCCACTGTCCGGTTCGATCATCGTCACTGCGGATAATGGGTTGCGGGGCGGCAGTGGGAAGGACGACCGTGGGTCGCAGTGGGGCCGGGCGGCTCATGCCACGCACCATGACGCAGGTGGCGCGCAGCGGCCATTCAGGCCGGTTCGGCGGCCTCGATCATGGCGCCCGAGAGGGTGGTGTAGGCGGTGATCCAACTGGCGCGGATCTCCGGCGTGAACGCCTCGCCCAGGCCTTGTTCGAGAGTCCAGATCAGCGCCTCGCCCACCACCGGGTAATGCGCGGGCTTGGCGCCGTAGGCGACATGGCGGACGGCCAGCGCCTGGACCGCCGGCAGGATCGTGTCGAGCCGGTCCAGGCCCTTCACCACGGTGGCCAGCGTCAACATCAGCTTGCGCGCCTGCTCAGTCGTGTCTTCCGGGAAGAGCGGCCGCACCGCGGGCGCGATCTCGAACAGCCGGCCATAGAACAGCGCGCCGGCCTGCTCGGCGATGGGCAGTACCGCCTTGAAGGAATTCTGGACATCGGCGATCTGGCTGGGCGTCATGGCTGGCTCCTGGCTGGCGGGGCATCTTCGCTGGCCGCCGGCGCGCTGCCCACGGGAAAGCCTGGCCCAACCTGCAGCATTTCGCTGCCCCGGCGGGCCGCATGCAACAAGCTTGCCCACGATGCCCGCGTTTTCACCGACCCCACAGCGCATCTCGCAGCTGCGAAGCGGCTGGCTATCCCCGCGCCGCACCGCGCGCGACAATGGGGAGACGCGTTGAGGGAGGCCGGCCATGCAGCTGGACAAGATCGATCACATGACCATCCGCTGCCGGGAGCAGGATTTGCCGGCGATGGAACATTTCTACGGCGCCGTGATGGGGCTGAAATCCGGCAAGCGGCCCGATTTCGACTTCCCCGGCCTCTGGTTCTACCTCGACGGCAACCCGGTCGTGCATATCGCGGCCAGGCTGAACGCGTTGCCGGCGGAGAAGGGCGCCTATGACCATGTGTCCTTCCGTTCCCGCGACATCGAGGGCACCCGCGAGCACCTTCGGGCCCTCGGCGTGGACTTCGACGAGGCGCCGGTGCCTGGCTTTCCGCTGCACCAGATCTTCATGAACGACCCGGCCGGCGCCAAGGTCGAGCTGACGTTCGAGACCCCCGAGAAGGCGATGATCGATGGATGATATCCGCAACACCATGCCCCCCGTCTCGCTGGCCGATGTGCGCACCGCGCGCGTCACCGGCGAGGAGGCGCTGGCGATGCACCGCGAGGGGCGGCCGGGCAAGCTGGAGATCCGCCTGACCAAGCCGCTGGTCACCGCGCGTGACCTGAGCCTGGCTTATTCTCCTGGTGTCGCCGAACCATGCCTGCACATCGCCCGCGATGCATCGCTGGCCTACGACTACACCTCGAAGGGCAATTTCGTCGCGGTGATCTCCAACGGCACCGCGGTGCTGGGGTTGGGGAATTTGGGCGCCCTGGCGTCCAAGCCGGTGATGGAGGGCAAGGTGGCGCTGTTCAAGCGCTTCGCCGATGTCGATGGCATCGACCTGTGCGTCGATACCGAGGACCCCGACGCCTTCGTCGCCGCGGTGCGCTACCTCTCGCCCAGCTTCGGCGGCATCAACCTGGAGGATATCAAGGCGCCGGAATGCTTCGTCATCGAGCAGCAGCTGCGCGAGTTGATGGACATCCCGGTGTTCCACGATGACCAACACGGCACCGCCATCGTCGCTGCAGCCGGCCTGATCAACGCCTGCCACCTGACGGGGCGGGAACTGGCGACGACGCGGCTGGTGATCAACGGCGCCGGTGCGGCTGCCATTGCCTGCGCCGAGCTGGTCAAGGCCATGGGCATGCGGCCCGAGAACGTCATGCTGTGCGACACCAAGGGCGTGGTCTATCGCGGCCGCAGCGAGGGCATGAACCAGTGGAAATCGGCGCATGCCGTGACCACGGACCGGCGCACGCTGACCCAGGCGATGGAGGGCTGCGATGTGTTCTTCGGCCTGAGCATCAAGGGGGCGCTGACACCCGAGATGCTGCGCGCCATGGCTCCGAACCCGATCATCTTCGCCATGGCCAAC
>CAXTJY010000426.1:0-4291 GCA_964244395.1 uncultured Rhodovarius sp. | reverse complement strand
CATCCTGCCCTTTCCACCAGGCGGCGCCACCGACTTGATCGCGCGCATTCTCGCCGAGCGGATCAGCCGCGACAGCCGGCAGCCGTGGCTGGTGGAAAACCGCTCTGGCGCCAACGGCAATATCGGCATGGCGGCCGCGGCGCAGAGCGCGCCGGACGGCTATACGCTGGGCGGCTGTACGGTGGGCAACTGCGCCATCAACGCCGCGATCTACGCCCGTATGCCGTTCGACATCGCGACCGACCTCGTGCCGGTCTTCTGGTCCGGCAGCGTGATGAATGCGTTGGTGGTGCGGCCCGACCATCCGGCGCGGGATTTCCGGGGGTTCGTGGATTGGGCCAGGGCGCAGGGCAACCGGGTCAACTTTTCCTCCTCCGGCTTCGGCGCCTCCAACCACCTGCTGGGCGAGTTCATGAATGGCCGGCTCGGGCTGGCCATGCAGCACGTGCCGTTCCGCGGCGGCGCGCCGGGCATGCAGGCGGTAATGCAGGGCGCCACGCAGATGTTTTTCGAGAACACGCCTACCCTGATCGGCGCCATCCGCGGCGGCCAGCTCCGCGCCCTGGTGGTGAGCGGGCGCGAGCGCGACCTGACCCTGCCGGACGTGCCGACGCTGGAGGAGAGCGGCATGCGGGACGCGGTGGTGGAGCCGTGGTTCGGCTACATGGCGCCGCGCGGCACGCCGGCGCATGTCGTCGCCGCGCTGAACACCCTGCTCAACCGGGCGAATGCCGACCCGGATGTGCAGGCGCGGTTGCGGGCGCTCGGTGCCCGGCCCGAGGGCGGGCCGCCGGAGCGTTTCGCGGCGCATGTGCAGGCCGAGTTGGCACGCTGGCGCGAGGTGGTCGAGGTGAACCGCATCGAGAGGATCACCGAATGAGCCGCATGCCAATGCGGCCGAACGCGCCTTGCCAATGCGAGGATGAACCCATGAGTCGCGCACCACTCCCGTCACGCACCTGCACGGCGCGCCATGCGCTTCCCCGAAGCGCGAGGATGTCGTCATGAACCCCTTCCAGGTCCTGCTCTGCCGCAGCCTGCACCCCGCCGGCATGGCGCTGCTCGACGCCCGGCCCGATGTCGCCTGCACCATCATGCACGACCCGCCCGTGGCGCAGTTTCATGCGGCCCTCGCCACCGCCGACGCCACGTTGTGCTGGCTGGAGCGGGTGGACCAGGCCGCACTCGATGCGGGGCCGAAACTGCGCTGCGTCAGCCGCTACGGGGTGGGGTTCGACACCGTCGATATCGCGGCCTGCACCGCCCGGGGCGTGCCGGTGATGGTGGCCAATGGCAGCAATGATCTCAGCGTGGCCGAGCACGCGTTGATGCTGATGCTGGCGGTCGCCCGCCGCGTCGGCCAGCACGACCGGCACATCAAGCAGGGCGGCTGGTGGCCCGAACGCGGGCCGGAAATGGTGGACCTCGCCGGCCGGGCGCTGCTGGTGGTGGGGTACGGGCGCATCGGCACCCGCGTCGCGCGCTATGGCGCCGCACTGGGCATGAAGGTGAGCGTGCTCGACCCACTCTACCATCCGGCGCGGATTGCCGCCGATGGGTTCATGCCCGCCCGTGACCTGCACGCTGCGCTGGGCGCGGCGGATGTCGTCACCCTGCATTGCCCGCTGCGGCCCGACACGAAACACCTTATGAACGCCGCTGCCTTCGCCGCCCTGAAGCCCGGCGCCATCCTGGTCAACACCGCGCGTGGGCCGGTGGTGGAGGAGGCAGCGCTGCTGCCGGCGCTCGCCGCCGGGCGGCTGCATGGCTATGGCGCCGATGTGCTGGAGGTCGAGCCGCCGGCTGGGCCGCATCCGCTCTTCGATCATCCCAATGTCCTGCTCAGCCCGCACAACGCGGCCAGCACCGGGGAGGGGCTGGCCCGGATGGCGCGGATGGCGGCGCAGAACATCCTCGATTGCCTGGACGGCAAGCCGGACCCCGCGATGATGGTCAATCCGGAGCTGGCGCGATGATCCTCCGCAGATGGCTGCTCGCCGCGCCCGGTCTGGCCTGCGCGCAAAGTTTCCCGTCTCGCCCCGTCCGCCTGGTGGTGCCCTTCGCTTCCGCCGGCCCGACCGACGCCATCGCCCGGCTGGTGGGCGCGCAGCTGGAGGCCGCCTGGGGCCAGCCCGTTACCATCGACAACCGCCCGGGGGCAGGCGGCAGCACCGGCTCCGCGCTGGTGGCCCGCGCCGCGCCAGATGGGCACACCCTGCTGGTCCACGCCAACGCGCATGTCATCAACCCCTCCGTGCTGCGGAACCTGCCTTTCGACACGGTGCGCGATTTCACGGCGATCATCCGGCTGGCGGATGGGCCTTTCGTGCTGGTGGTGCCGCCTTCACTGGGCGTGACCGACATGGCGGGCTTCCTGGCGCTGGCCCGGGCGCGGCCCGGGGCACTGAACTATTCCACCCCCGGCCACGGCACCGGCAACCACCTGGCGATGGAGCAGCTGAAGGCGCTGGCCGGCATCGACCTGACGCATGTGCCGTTCAACGGCGCCGGTCCGGCGACGACCGCGCTGGTGGCGGGGCAGGTACAGGCCATGTTTAACAACCTGGTCAACGCCCTGCCGCTGATCGAGGCCGGGCGGCTGGTGCCCATCGGGATCGGAAGCACTGCCCGCGCCACGGTACTGCCCGCGGTGCCGAGCGTGGGCGACAGCTTCCCGGGCTTCACGGCGGTGAACTGGTACGGCGTGTTCGGCCCGGCCGGCATGCCGGAGCCGCTGGTCAATACGCTCAACGCGGCTTGCATGGCGGCGCTGCGCAACCCGGCCGTGAGCGCAAGGCTGCTGGCCCAGGGCATCATCGTGGCCGGCGGGCCGGCGGCTGATTTCGGCCGCCAGGTGACCGAGGAAGTTGCCGAGTGGGCGCGGGTGGCGAGGACCGCGGGTATCAGGCCGGAGTGAGCCTCAGCTGAAGATGAAGTCGGAAGCGCTCAAGCTGGGCACGCCGTAGACGTCGATGCGGTCGGCGCCGTTCATGATGACCGTGTCGCCGTCGACCGCGTAGATGGTGAGCCCGGCGATCGACGCTATGCCTGATCCGCGAAAGTCGAAGCGATCCGTTCCGGAAGTGAAGTCGAAGACCTGATCGTAGCCCCAGCCGGTGGCGTCGTAGAGGAAATTGTCCGCTCCGCCCCCACCGACGAGTTGGTCGTTGCCGGCGCCGCCATTCAGCACGTCGCTCCCCATGCCGCCCCGGAGCACGTCATCGCCCAGACCGCCGCTCAGCGTGTCGTTGCCGGCGCCGCCCCACAGGGTGTCCTGGCCGCCGGCGCCGTTCAGGGTGCCGGCGCTGCCGTTCGCATTGGCCACAATCTGGTCGTCGCCCACGCCGCCGAACTGGGTGGTGACGCTGCCATAGAGGTAGATCGCCTCGATATTGGCGGCGACCGCCCAGCTGTTGGCGAAGACGAAGACGATATCGGTGCCTTCACCAGCGGCCTCCGCCACCGTGTCGCCGCCGCTGTCCACGACATAAGCGTCGTTGCCGATGCCCCCGACCATACGGTCCAAACCGGTGCCGCCGTACAGCATGTCGTTGCCGGCACCGCCGATGAGCGTGTCGCTGCCGGCGTCGCCGAAGAGCAGGTCGTTGCCGGCCCCGCCATCCAGGACGTTGGTGCCCGCATCGCCCCCCAGCGTGTCGGCGAAGGCACTGCCCAGCAGATTCTCGAAATTGCTCAACGTATCGGTACCCGCGCCCTGGGTGTTGAAGGCGGTTCCCTGGGACAGCAGGCCGTAGAAGACGGCCGCGGTGGCGCCGGCGAAGCTGGCGGTATCGTTGCCGCCGGTGCCATCCATCACATCGTTTCCGGCGTCGCCCTCGACGGTGTCGTCGCCCACCGAGCCCTGAAGCGTGTCGTTGAAGGCGCTGCCGACGAGGCCTTCAAAGCCTGAAGCCGTGACCTGGCCAATAAAAGAATAGATCTGTTGAGTTGTCGTCGAGCCCAGGGAGAAACTGACGCCTTCGCTCGGGGGAGAGCCGACGGCAACGGCGAAACTGAGGGTATCGGTCCCGGCGCCACCCATGAAGGTGCCGATCCGGCTTGCGAAGACGATGTCGTCACCACCGCCTGCGTCGATCGAACTGCTATCCTTCGCGGTCAGCATGTCGCCCTGCGCCGAACCGATCACACTCTCGAAGAACGTCACTCCACCGGTGCCGGTGGCGGCATCGGTCAACAGGTTCACCACCACACCCGTGCCGGTCCAGTTCGAGTAGTCGAGGGTGTCGCCCCCATAGTTGCCGTCCACCGTGCCGGTGATGACCGAGCCGTT
>CAXTJY010000425.1:0-4300 GCA_964244395.1 uncultured Rhodovarius sp. | reverse complement strand
CGATGATCGGGTCCGGCATCAACCGGTCGCCAATGCCGAGCGGCACGCCGCCATCGGCGCGGATGGCGGCGATGGAGCGGATGAGGTGCTGGTTCATGCCCATGCGGCCGGTGACGCCGTTCATGATCATGCCGATGCGGCGTTCCGCCATGGCGCTTTCCTTTAGGTAACCAGTTGGTTACTTGCCGTGAAGCCTCGCATCCGTCAAGGCCGCAGATAGCCCAGCACGACCTCGATGATATGCGCCTCGCGCGCCGCGATCGCCGCCTCGGTATCCATCGCGGTGCCGAATATGGTGGCCAGGGTGTGGCGGTTCGCCAGGTAGAAATGGCTCAGCCCCAGCATGGAGACGTAAAGCTGCACCGGGTCCACGCCGGCCCGGAACAGCCCTGCCGCCTCGCCCCGTGCCAGCACCGCGCGCAGGCTGTCGAGCAACGGCGAATACAGCGCCCGCACCCGTTCGCTGCTGGCCAGGTAAGCGGCGCGGTGCAGATTTTCCTGATGCAGGATGGCCAGGAATTCCGGGTGGCGGGCGACGTAGCGCAGGTTGAAGGCCACCAGCTTGGCCATCGCCTCAGCCGGCGGCAGGTCGGCCACCTCCACCGCTCGCTCCTCGGTGCGCTTGGCGGCATAGGTGGTTTCCAGCACCTCCAGCCACAGCGCCTCCTTGGCGCCGAAATGGGCGTAGAGCATGCGCTTGTTGGCGCCGGCGCGGCTGGCGATCTCGTCCACCCGGGCGCCGGCCAGGCCCTTTTCGGTGAATTCGACGAAAGCGGCGTCGAGGATGCGCTGGCGGGTGGCGGCGGCGCGGGCGGAGAGGGCCGCGGCGGCGCGCTCGCGCTGGGGCGGCAGGCCGGCCCTCATGCCGGGGGCGGCCCGCGGCGGCGAAGCGGGCTCGGCCCGACAGCACCGTGCCGGCAGGGCTTCCCGACTGCCGCCCTCACGCGAGCAGGCTGCCCCAGGCGGGGCCGGGCCGTTCGGCGACGCCGGCGGCTTCCAGCGCGGCCAGCAGGCCGAGCGCCGTCGCGTCCCAGAATGGGATGCCCGTTTCGGCTTCCAGCCCGGCTGCCAGGGGCGCCGCCGGGTAGTTGGTGCACCATGCCAGCAGCACGTCAGGCCGGGCGCTGGCCACCTCGCGCGCCTGTTCGCCGATGCGGGCGAAGGGGACAGAGGCGTAAGAGAGGTTGTCGGTCATGCCAAGGTGGCTGTCGGCCACGACCTCCCAGCCCTCGGACGCGAAGCTGGCCACCAGGCGAGCCACGTATTCCGCCGTGTAAGGCGTGACCAGGCCAATCCGCCGAAAGCCACGCGCCACCATTGCCCGGCGCAGCGCCAGGCCGGAGGTGTCGGCCGGAATGTCAGTCGCCCCGGCGATGTGCGCGGCCAGCGCCACGTCGTGATCCAGCCCGATGGCGCCGCCCTTGCTGCCATTCCAGACGATGGCGGCGGGTTTGGCGTGGCTCAGCAGCCGCGCCGCTTCCAGCATTCCGGCCTCGTCGTAGCGGTCCGGGAAGCGGTCCACGCTGCCATGCACCGGCAGCCTGCTGAACAGCGGCGCCACCGCCGGTGTGTCGCGAAGCATGGCGATGGTGGTCCGCTCCACGACGGTGTTGCCGGAAGGCGTGATGGTGGCGATGGCGGTCGGGTTCTCATGCATCAGCATGCCGCCATGGTGCTGGGTGAACGCGATGAGCGCCAGGGCCTCGACACTTGGTGCCGCGTTCGCTGCGCGAGCTCGCGACGATTGCTCCGCAATCGCGCTGGCGTCAGGTGCCGCGTTCGCTGCGCGAGCCGCGTCAGGGATGGCGTGGCTTTCGCCAGGGGGGCAGAATGGGGTCATGGCCGCACGACCCACCGCTCTCGTCCTCGGCGCCGGAATCATGGGGCTGTGCGCCGCCCATGCACTGCTGCGGCGTGGCTGGGATGTTCGGGTGGTGGACCAGGCGGCGCCGCCCAACCCGCGCGGCGCGTCGGTCGATCACCACCGGCTGATCCGGCACGCCTATGGCGACCAGCTCGGCTACATGCGGATGGTGGATGACGCCTACGCGGCTTGGCACCGGCTTTTCACCGACCTGGGCGAGAGGCCCTACATCGAGACCGGGGTGCTGGCGGTTGATGAGGCCACGGGCAATGGCCGCGCCGCTTGGCTGCAGGACAGCCGGAACGCGATGCGTGCGCATGGCATCGCGGTGGAGGACCTCACCGCCGCCGGGGTGCCGCAACGCTTCCCGTACCTGCGCGGCGACGGCATCGCCGATGCCTTCTTCGTGGCGCCGGGCGGCGTGCTGCTGGCCCAGCGCATCGTGGAATTGCTGGCCGGCTGGCTGGCCGGGCAGGGGGTGCGCTTCGGGCGCGCCACGGCGGTCGATATCGGCCCGCAACGCCTTCGCCTGTCGGATGGGACGAGCCTCAGCGCCGATGCCCTGGTCGTCGCCGCGGGCCCATGGGCGCCGCGGCTGCTGCCGAGGCTACCCGTCACCGCGTCCCGCCAAATCCTGGTGCGGCTCGACCCGCCGACCGACCTGGCCGCCGCCTGGGCCGGCGCACCCATGTTGCTCGACCTCGCCACCGAGGGCGGCTTCTACATCGTGCCGCCGGTGGCTGGCACGCCGTTGAAGATCGGCGACCACAGCTTTTCTCTGGCCGGCGACGCCCAGGACGACCCGCGCGAGGCGACGCAGGCGGAGGCCGACACGATCCTCGCCTTGGCGCGCCGACGGATTCCGCGGCTGGACGAATACCGGTTCCTCGGCGCCGCGGCATGCTATTACGATGTCGAACCAAAGGAGGAATTCGTGGTCGAGGCGATCCATCCGGCAACTGTGGTGATGAGCGGCTTTTCCGGCCATGGGTTCAAATTCGCCTCGGTGCTGGGGCAAGCGGTGGGCAATGCGCTGACCGACTCCGGCCTGCTGCCGGCGCTGCCGGGCTGGGCGGCGGGGCACCTGGCGCCGGTGCCGGGCCTGCTGGATGAAAGCCCGCCGGCATGAGGACCACCGCCGCCCAGGACCTGACCTTCGCCTTGACGCGGCTGTACGACCTGCCGGCGCGAACCGGCGGCGCGCTGGACGCGGCGGGCTTGGCTGCCATCATCGGCGAGGCGGAAAAGTTCTGCGACGAGGTGCTGGCGCCCAACCGCACCCCGGCCGACCGCGAGGGCGCCCGGCTGGAGAACGGCCGGGTGCGCTGCCCGGAAGGCCACGTCCGCGCCTACCAGGCATGGATCGAGGGCGGCTGGCAGTCGCTGACGGCGCCGGAAGCGCATGGCGGCCAGGGGCTGCCCTTCGCCCTATGGGCGGCGGTGGTGGAGCTGGTGACCGCCGCCGACATGGCCTTCGGCCTGTGCCCGTTGCTGACCGCCGGCGCCATCGACGCCATCGAGAAGCACGCCACCCCCGCCCAGCAGGCGCAGTGGCTGCCGCCGATGACCACCGGCGAATGGACCGGCACCATGTGCCTGACCGAGCCGCAGGCCGGCAGCGACCTGTCCACCATCCGCACCCGGGCCGAGCCCCTGGGCGACGGCCGCTACGCCCTGCATGGCGAGAAGATCTACATCACCTTCGGCGACCATGATCTGACGGAGAACAACCTGCATTTGGTGCTGGCGCGACTGCCGGATGCGCCGGCAGGGTCGCGCGGCATCTCGTTGTTCGGCGCCCGGCGGGTGAAGGCGGATGGCACCGCCAACGCCCTGCGTTGCGGCGGGCTGGAGAAGAAGATGGGCATCCACGCCAGCCCGACCTGCGTGATGCTGTTCGAGGGCGCCGAGGCCGAGCTGGTGGGCGAGCCGCATCGTGGGCTGCCGGCGATGTTCGCCATGATGAACAACGCCCGGCTGTGCGTCGGTATCCAGGGCGTTAGTCAGGGCGCGCTCGCCCTGAAGCTGGCGGAAGCCTACGCGGCGGGCCGCGAACAGGGCGGCCGGCCCATCGCCCAGCACGCCGATGTCGCGCGCATGCTGGCGGAAATGCGCAGCATTACCCTGGCGATGCGGCTGCTGGCGCTGGAGGCCTCCATGGCGGAGCCGGCGCGGCTGGCACTGTTGACCCCCATCGTGAAAGCCTGGTCCACCGATCGCGGCGTCGAGGTCGCCTCGCTGGGCGTGCAGGTGCATGGCGGCATGGGGTTCTGCGAGGATGCCGGCGCCGCCCAGGTGCTGCGCGACGTGCGGATCACGCCGATCTACGAAGGCACCAATGGCATTCAGGCCATCGACCTCGTCGGCCGAAAGCTGTCGATGAATGAGGGCGCTGCGATGAAGGCGATGATCACCGACATTCGCTCCACGGTGCGT
>CAXTJY010000424.1:0-4300 GCA_964244395.1 uncultured Rhodovarius sp. | reverse complement strand
CGGCCCGGTGCGGTTGGCCGGCACGCGCTCCGGCGACCTCCAGCGCGTGGTCGAGGCCGAGGTGCGGCGCATCTACACCCAGCAGGTGCAGGTCTATGCCGTGCTGCTCTCCACCCAGCGCATCGGCGTGTTCGTCACCGGCTTCGTCCGCACCCCTGGCCGATTCGGCGGCAGTGCGGCGGACAGCGTGCTCGACTTCCTGGTGCGCGCCGGCGGCGTCGATGCCTCGCGCGGCAGCTATCGTGACATACAGCTGCGCCGCGGCGGCGGCACGGTCACCACGATCGATCTCTACCGCTTCCTGATCGACGGCCAGCTTCCGCCCATTCGCTTGCAGGAGGGCGACACGCTGGTGGTGGGGCGGCAGCGCGCCGTGGTGGGCGCCGATGGTGCGGTGCGCAACAACTATCTGTTCGAGGTGCCTGGCCGGGTCATGACGGGGCGCGAGATCATCGAACTGGCCCGGCCGCTGCCCAGCGCCACCAACGCGGTGATTCAGGGCAGCCGGGACGGCCGGCCGTTCAGTCGCTACGTCACGCTGACCGAGCTGCAATCGACCAGCATGAGCGACCAGGACACAGTCAGCTTCATCACCGATGCGCCCGCGCGGACCATCCGCGTCACCATCGAGGGCAGCCGCATCGGCCCCTCCGTGCTGGTGGCGGATCGCGACGTGCAGCTGTGCAATCTGCTGGATCACGTGGCGGTGGACCCGGTGCTGGCCAACACCCAGGGCGTGTTCCTGCTGCGGCCGCGCGTCGCCTCGCAACAGCAGCGCACCATGGAGGAATCGCTGGACCGGTTGGAGCGGCAGCTTTTCCTGGCGACCAGCCAGACGGTCGGCGTCTCCGCCATTCGCACCGCCGAGGCGCAGCTGGTGAGCCAATTCATCGCCCGTGGCCGGCGGACGCGGCCGGACGGTCTGGTGGTGGTGCTGGACCAGAATGGGGTGTGCGCCCCGGTGCGGCTGGAGGATGGCGACGTGATCGTCATCCCGGAGCGGAGCCAGACGGTGCTGGTCTCCGGCGAGGTGAACGCGCCGCGTGCCATCCTGTTCCAGCCAAATCTGCGGGTGGCGGATTATGTGCGGCAGGCCGGCGGCTACGCGCCGCGCGGTTCGAGCAGCACGATGATGATCCGGCGGGCGAGCGGCGAGCTGGTGCTGGACCTAAATCAGGTGCCAAGGCCGGGGGACGAGCTGATCGCGCTGCCGCGGCTGGACCCGCGCTATCTCCAGCTGCTGACCGACTTCACCCAGGTGGCGTTCCAGATCGCGTTCGCGGCGCGGGCGGTGCGGTAGTCTCCGATGTGCGGGGAGGTCCCCGCACACCGGGCAAAGGGTACGTTGCCTTGACCCCCCGCCTCACCGGCATGGCCATGATGGCCGGCGCCGCGCTCTGCTTCTCCGGTATGGGCATCTCCTACCGCCTCGCCCTGCAGGAGGGCCTGCCCACCCCCGCTGCCCCCTTCGCCCGCGGCGTCTTCACCCTGCTCATGCTCGTCCCCTGGATGATGCGGCACGGCGTTGCCGCCGCCTTCCTCACCCGCCGCCCCTGGCTGATGAGCGCGCGCTGCGCCGCCGGGCTGGTCGCGTTCCAGAGCTGGATGCTGGCGCTGATGCTGCTGCCCCTGGCCGATGCGGTGGCAATCGCCCAGGCACGCCCGCTCTGGGCCATCCCCCTGGCGGCGCTGTTCCTGTCGGAGCGGATCAGGCGCGACCGGGTGCTGGCGGCGCTGGTCGGCTTCATGGGGGTGCTGATCATCGCCCAGCCCGGCGGCACGCTCGACTGGGGAATCATCGCCGCCATCATGGCCGGGGTGGGCGGTGCCATGGTGTTCATCACCGTCAAGCTGCTCTCCACCAGCGATCCTCCGATGCGTGTCATCGCCTGGTATGCGCTGTCCAGCCTGATCATCTGGGGCCCGGTCTGTGCCTTCCTGTGGGTGACGCCGTCCTGGCTCGCGGTGCTGATGCTCCTCCTGGGCAGCTTTTGGGCACTGGCCGGCGACTGGCTGGCCAGCAACGCGGCGCGGCGCGCGGAGGCCGGGCTGCTGTCGCCGATGGAATATATCCAGATCCCGGCTGGCGCCCTGTTCGGGTGGCTGATCTTTGCCGAGCTGCCTAGCGAATGGCTGCCGGTGGGGGTGGCGCTGATGCTGGCGGCGACGGTGTATTTGGCGCGCGTCGCCAATCGTTAGCGGCGGCAAAGGCAGACCCGTTCACCCGGGCCGCGACGTCGGCCGATTGTTGCGCGGCCCGCCAGCCCCCTCGCCAGCGGGCGGCGCGGAGTGCGATAGAACGAACCGTGTCCATCACCCGCCCGCAAGCACCCCGCCTGCTGCTGCCCGACGCGCCCGCCCTGGTCGCCGGCGCCGGCCGTGCCACGCTGCTGACGCCGGAGGGCGAGTTGCTGACGCCGCCCCTCGGCGCCGCCCTGTCGCAGGAGCTGGCGAAGCTGCCGCCCCCCCTTCTGGTCCACGCCCCCGCCACCGCCCGCCGGCTCGACCTGCCGCGCTTCCTCGACTCCTTCGACCTGCTGGAGCTCTTCGCCTTCTGCCTCCCCGCCCGCCTCGCCGCCCCCACGCCGCGCGGCCTGGCGGTGGCGCTGGGCCTCGCCGTGCCGAAGGACGACGCTTCCGCCGCCGCCCTGTTGCCTGAGATCGCCACCCACCTCCTCCGCGCCTTGGCCGAAACCCGGAACGGCAGCGCGGGCGCCGATGCCGCCGCCATGGCGGCCCAGCTCAAAGCCGCCGCCGGCTGGCCCTGGGCCGACTCCGTCCTCGCCGCCCTCGGCGACCCCGACGCGCGCATCGACCGCAACGCCTTCCGCCCCTGGCGCCGCCTTTCCGAATGGGAGGACGAGGCGCCGCCACCTCCCGCCGCCAGCCACGGCATCAGCCAGGCCGACGCCCGCACTCGCCTCGCCACCATGCTGGGCGACGCCGCCGAGCAGCGGCCGAGCCAGGCCGACTACGCCTCCGCCGCCTCTGCCGCCTTCCAGCCGCGCGAGGTGGAAGGCCAGCCCCGGCTGGTTCTGGCGGAGGCCGGCACCGGCACGGGCAAGACGCTGGGCTACATCGCGCCGGCCAGTTTGTGGGCGGAGAAGAACGGGGCGCCGGTCTGGCTCTCCACCTACACCCGCAACCTGCAACGCCAGCTCGACCAGGAGCTTGCGCGGCTGTACCCGGACCCGGAGGAGCGCCGCGCCCGCGTGGTGGTCCGCAAGGGGCGGGAGAATTACCTGTGCTTGCTGAACCTGGAGGAGGTGCAGGGCCAGCTTTCCCTGCGCGACGCCGTGCTGCCGCTCGCGCTCGCCTGCCGCTGGGCCACCGCCACGCGCGACGGCGACATCGTCGGCGGCGACTTTCCCGGTTGGATCATGGAGCTGTTCGGTGGCGCGGTGATCGGCCAGCTCGCCGACCGGCGGGGCGAGTGCATCCGCTCCGCCTGCACGCATTACCGGAAGTGTTATGTCGAGCATTCCATCCGCCGGGCCAAATCCGCACGCTTGGTGGTGGCAAACCACGCCCTGGTGATGGTGCAGGCGGCGTTGGGCGGTGGCGAGGATGGCTTGCCGCTGCGCTACGTCTTCGACGAGGGCCATCACATCTTCAGCGCGGCCGATGCGGCCTTCTCCGCCGCCATCTCGGGCTTCGAGACGGCGGAGTTGCGCCGCTGGCTGCTGGGCGCCGAAGGCGGCCGCTCCCGCGCCAAGGGCCTGCAACGCCGCATCGAGGATTTGGCCGGCGATATCCCTGACCTGATGGAGCCGCTGGAGGAAGCCCTGCGCGCCGCCCGCGCCCTGCCGCAGCAGGGCTGGCAGTCCCGCCTGGAAGCCGGCCCGCCCCATCCCACCGAGGATTTCCTGCGCGCCATCCGCGCCCAGGTGCTGGCCCGCGCGCAGGATGATGACGGGCAGTACGGCATCGAATGCGACCTGCACCCGATGAACCCTGAGCTGGAGCGCACCGCCGGCGAACTGGCCGCCGCGCTCGCCAAGCTGGAAGCGCCGCTCAAGACCTTGACCACCCGCCTGCAGGCCCGGCTCGACGAGAACCCGGAAGAACTCGAACTGGCCGACAAGATCCGCCTGGAAACCGCCATCCGCGGCATCGAGCGCCGCGCCCTCATGCCCATCGGTGCCTGGCGCAGCATGCTGGGTGCCACCGCCCGTGTGCCCGAACCCGGCACCCGCCCGCTGATGGTGGATTGGCTGGCGCTGAACCGGCGCGAGGCCCGCGACATCGACGCCGGCATGCACCGCCACTGGCTCGACCCCACCACGCACTTCGCGCTGAA
>CAXTJY010000423.1:1046-4307 GCA_964244395.1 uncultured Rhodovarius sp. | reverse complement strand
TGGTGGAGCGACTGACCGACGGCCGCTTCCGCAACGAAGGCCCGATGGAGGCGGGCAGCCCGGTCGATCTCGGCCACACCGCGGTGCTGCGCGCCGGCCCGCTGCGGGTCATCGTGACGAGCCGGAAGGAGGCGGCGGTGGACCCCGGCTTCTTCACCCTGCATGGCATCGACCTCGGCGCCACCCGGCTGCTGGCCAACAAGGCGAAGAACCACTTCCGGGCCGCGTTCGCGGCGCGTTGCGTGGCGATCCTGGAAGCCGATTTCCCGGGGCCGGCGGCGCTTGATCTGGCGGCGTTGCCCTTCCGCCATGTACCTGCCGGATGGTGTTGAAAACACAGACATTTCGGGAGCCGCCGTCTGGGTCGAAGCTTTGGGACAAATTGGCGTCGGCACCCAGGCGTACCCTGGGATGGGGCGTAGCCGTGATCCCGACGCTTTCGGACAAATTGGCAAGCCAATTTCGGCAGCGCGTTCCTGACAGAGGCGGCTGGCCCCGAACCAACGCTTTGGGACAAATGGGCCGCAGCCACCTGCCCGCGCGCCGCGGACACGCTGGAACGCGCCACCCGGCGCGCCGAGACCGTTCGGCAGCAGCCAAGGATTCCTGCCCGCGGCCGAGGACGAACCCAGGCAATCCAGCGTCTCCCCCCCGACCGCCAGTTTTCGCGAGACGAACATCAGGGAATAATGGAATTTATTCTGGACAATAGCAAGAAAATCTTCTATCAGCCGAGCGACCCCTACCCCGCAGCGCAGTCCGCGCAAACTCCCTCCATCTCCACCGTCATCTTCGCCGGCAGGAAGCCGCGCTTTCCGGCCGCCGCCGCCAGCGCCGTCTCCGTCGCGTGGTCGTGCAACTCCTGCGTCGTGCCGCAGGTCTTGCAGATCAGGAATTGGTGGGTGTGCGCATGCCCGGCGCTGGCGCAGCCGACGAAAGCGTTCAGCCGCTCTATGCGATGGATCAGCCCGTGCTCCAGCAGGAAGTCCAGCGCCCGGTAGATGGTGGGCGGCGCGGCGCCGGCGCGGTTGGCCTTGAGTTGGTCCAGCAGCGCATAGGCGCCGACGGGCTGCTCGGCCCGCAACACCAGCTCCAGCACCTGACGCCGCAGTTCGGTGAGTTGCGCGCCATGCGCCGCGCATCGTGTCGCCGCCTGGTCGAGTTGAGTGGGAATGTCGGCTTGGGCCATCCGGCCTATATAGCACCGGCCATGCAAAATCCTCTCCTCGCCGCCATCGCCTTCAACGCCGACGGTCTCGTCCCCTGCATCACCCAGCAGCACGACACCGGCGAGGTGCTGATGCTGGCCTGGATGAACCGCGACGCGGTGGCGGAGACGCTGGCCACCGGCCGCGTCTGCTACTGGAGTCGCAGCCGCGCGCGCCTGTGGCGCAAGGGAGAAAGCTCCGGCCAGGTGCAGACCCTGCACGAGCTGCGGCTGGATTGCGACGGGGATACCCTGCTGGCGCTGGTGCATCAGGAAGGCGTGGCCTGCCACACCGGGCGGCGCAACTGCTTCTTCCAAGCGGTGCGGGACGGCGTGCTGACCGAGATCGCGGCCCCGCTGGTCAGCCCGGAGAAGCTTTACGGCCGGTGATCCACTTCACCCGCAAGATGTAGCTGGCCAGCATCAAGGTCGTGCCGTTGGCCGCGATGATGGACGGCGAGCCGAGCGCCACCCCATAGCCCAGCCACAGCGCCACCCCGGCCACGAACATCAGCAGCATAGGCAGGCTGAAATCGTCGGCCCGGCCGCTGCGCCATGTCATGGCGACCTGCGGCACGAAAGCGGCGGTGGTCAGCAGGCCGGCGACGAGCCCCAGGGCTTCCGTGAGGTCCATGCCCGGCTTATGCAGCGGAGCATGGCGGAACTCCAGATCATCACGGTGACGGGCGCGGCCCTGGCCCCATACGTGCCCGCCCTGTCGCGCCTGCGGGCGGACATCTTCGCCGGCTGGCCGTATCTGTACGACGGCGCGGTGGGCGAGGAGGAGCGGCATCTGCGCAACTATGCCGGCAGCCCCGGCGCCGCCATAGTGGTGGCCCTGGATGGCGACGAGGTGGTGGGCGCCTCCACCTGCCAGCCGATGACCGAGGCGCTGCCCGCGGTTCGGCAGGCCGGGCTGGACCCGGCTACGCACTGCTATTTCGGCGAAAGCCTGCTGCTGGCGGCCTATCGCGGGCGGGGCATCGGGGTGCGGTTCTTCGAGCAGCGGGAGGCGCATGCCCGGTCGCTCGGTCTGGCCAACACCGCCTTCTGCGCGGTGGTGCGCAACCCGAACGATCCGCGGCGACCGCCGGGATATGTGCCGCTGGACGAATTCTGGCGCCGGCGCGGCTACACCGCGCGGCCGGAAATCTCCGCCATCATGCGCTGGCCGGAACCCGGCGATGACGGCCGCGAAACGCCGCATTCCCTGGCTTTCTGGACCCGGGCGTTGTGAGGCTGGCGGCGCTGGCCTGGGGGGTAGGGCGACCAGCCTCGCTGCCCGACTTCGCCGCCCGGTTGGACCTCCGCATCGCCGAGGCCGAGGGCGCCGAGCTGCTGGTGATGCCGGAATACGCCTGCATGGAGCTGGCGAACGGCGGCTCCGCGGCGGCCGAACTGGCCGACATGGTGGGCCGCGCCGAAACGGTGCTGGCCGTCATGCGCCACGCCGCCGTACGGCACCGGATCTGGCTGCAACCCGGCACCCTGCCGATGCGGCTGGGCGACGCCATCGTCAACCGCGCACCGCTGATTCGCCCCGACGGCCGCGTCGCCTTCCAGGACAAATGGCATATGACGCGGTTCGAGACCGAGGCGTGGGGCGTCGTGCGCGGCGCGCCGCCCAACGTCTTCGAGACGCCCTGGGGCCTGCTCGGCATTTCGATCTGCTACGACGCGGAGTTCCCCAAGCATGTCCGCGCCCAGGTCGAGGCCGGAGCCTGGCTGGTGTTGGTGCCGGCCTGCACCGACACGCCGCATGGTTTTTCCCGCGTCGCCATCAGCGCCAGGGCGCGGGCGGTGGAGAACCAGTGCTTCGTGGCGGTGGCGCCCACCGTGGGGGAGCGGCCGGGCCATGCGGCGCTGGACACCAACCATGGCCAGGCCGCCATCTACGGCCCTGCCGATCTGGGCTTCAATGTGGATGGCGTGGTGGCGGCCGGCGGCATGGACCAGCCCGGCTGGGTCTTCGCCAACGGGCAATGCCAGCAGCCCCCAAGCGGCACCGGCGGCCAGAACGATGCTGCCTGTCAGGCGACGGCCGAGTTCCGATA
>CAXTJY010000423.1:0-1036 GCA_964244395.1 uncultured Rhodovarius sp. | reverse complement strand
CCAACATCGAGGAGGCCGCCATTACCCGGGTGCGCGAACACGGCGCCGTGCGCAACCACCGCGACTGGCCCCGCGAATCCATGCCGGCGGTGGCGCCGGCACGCTTCGCGTGACCCTGGCCTATCTCATCGCCGGCGAAAGCTCCGGCGACGTCCTCGGCGCGCGCCTGATGGCAGCGCTGCGGGCCAGCGAGCCGGCGATGCGCTTCGAAGGCGTGGGCGGCGAGCGGATGGCCGAGCAGGGTCTGCAAAGCCTGTTCCCGATGCGTGATCTGGCGTTGATGGGCTTGGCCGAAGTGCTGCCCAACATCCGGCGTCTGGCGCGCCGGCTGAATGAGACCACGGCCGACATCGCTGCGCGCCGGCCGGACGTCATCGTCACCATCGACAGTCCGGGCTTCACCATGCGGGTGGCAGGGCGGGTGCGCGGGCTGGGCATCCCGCTGGTGCATTACGTGGCGCCGCAACTGTGGGGCTGGCGGCCGGGGCGGGTCAAGGAACTGCGCGAGAAGGTGGACCGCATCCTGGCCTTGCTGCCCTTCGAGGGGGCATGGTTCCGGCGGCATGGCATCGAGGTCGACTTCGTCGGCCATCCGGTGCTGGAATCAGGCCTGGACCGGGGCGATGGCGCGGCGTTCCGCGCCCGGCATGGCGTGGCGGCAGGCGAGCGGCTGGTGCTGGTGATGCCGGGTTCGCGGCGCACCGAGGTCTCGCGGCTGCTGCCGGTGTTCGGCGCGGCGCTGGCGGGGCTGCCAGGGGGGCTGCGACTGCACCCCGTGGTGCCGTTGGCCGGGCCGGTGGAGGAGGCGGTGCGCGCCGCCACCGCCGGCTGGCCCGTGCCGCCCATCCTGCTGCATGGGGTGGCGGAGAAGGCGGACGCCTTCGCGGCCTGCGAGGTGGGGTTGATCAAATCCGGCACCTCGTCGCTGGAATGTGCCGTGGCCGGGCTGCCGCATGTGGTGGCGTATCGGGTGAACCCGATCACGGCGGCCATCGTGCGCCGCCGCCGCAGGAAGGACAGCTGAGATGAGCACCTC
>CAXTJY010000422.1:0-4309 GCA_964244395.1 uncultured Rhodovarius sp. | reverse complement strand
GTGGGCTCGGCCGGCAGGCAAGGCAGGGGGAAGGGGATGACGCAGGACATCGGGGGGGAAATCCGTATGCGGGCTGGGGTGGCGTGGGGTGGGTTCAGCGCGGGCCGCCGGCGCCGTTCTGCACCGGCAGCACATAGGCGGTGGGGCAGTGGGTGATGGCGCCGCCGCCGGCATGGAAGGCGTGGATCATGCGGTCGAGGTCGGCGGCATCCGGTGGCCCGGCGAGCCGGCAGCGGCGCTTGTGGGCGATCATCGCCCCGACCGAACGGCGGCGGAGCTCGGCGGCTTCGGCGGTGGCGACAGGCAAGCGGCGCAGTTTCTGCTGCATGGCTCATCCTCACGTTTGCGCGATCAACATGTTGTATACTGATCACGTTCCTGCGATCAACGAAAAATCCACCGCTGCCGCCAATCTTTTTTGCAACGCACCATGATCAGCCCAATCCGCTTTGCCTGCGCCACCGGCCGGACTATGCCGGCCCATGACCTCGGCCGCTGTTCAGCACCTGCCAGACCTTCCCGTCGCCGAGGCGCTGCCGGCGCTGCTCGCCGCACTGCGCGGCGGCGCCAACGCCGTGCTCATCGCGCCCCCTGGCGCCGGCAAGACCACGCTGGTGCCGCTGGTGTTGCGCGACGAGCCCTGGGCGGCCGGGGGGAAGATCCTGGTGCTGGAGCCCCGCCGGGTCGCCGCCCGCGCCGCCGCCCGCCGCATGGCGGATCTGCTGGGGGAGGCGGCACCCGGCCAGACCATCGGCCTCGCCACCCGGCTCGACCGCGCCGTCTCGGCCGCCACCCGCGTCGAGGTGGTGACCGAGGGCCTGCTGGTCCGCCGGCTGCAATCCGACCCGGGCCTCGACGGCGTCGCCTGCGTCATCTTCGACGAGGCGCATGAGCGCAACCTGGACACCGACATCGCCATCGCGCTGTGCCTCGATGTCCAGCGTAACCTGCGGCCGGAGCTGCGGCTGCTGGCGATGAGCGCGACGCTGGACGGCGCCGCCTTCGCCACCCTGCTCGGCGCGCCGGCGATCGAAAGCCTGGGCCGCGCCTTTCCCGTGGCGATCCAACACCGGCTGCGCGAACTGCCCGATGCCCGCGCCCTGCCCGAGGCCATGGCCGGCAGTATTCGCGAGGCGCTGCGCGACCATCCCGGCGACGTGCTCGCCTTCCTGCCCGGCTGGTCGGAAATCCGCCGCACCGCCGAGCGGCTGTCGGGGCTGGACGTGGACGTGCTGCCACTGCATGGCGAGCTGCCGCCGGCCGAACAGGACCGCGCGCTGGCGCCCGGGGTCCGGCGCAAGATCGTGCTGGCCACCTCCATCGCGGAGACCTCGCTGACCGTGCCGGGGGTGCGCATCGTCGTCGATGGCGGCTTCCGCCGGGCGCCGGTGCTGGATGCCAGCTCGGGCCTGACGCGGCTCACCACCCAGCGCATCAGCCGCGCCGCCGCGGAGCAGCGGGCCGGGCGGGCGGGGCGGACCGAGCCGGGGGTCGCCATCCGGTTGTGGACCGAGGCGCTGCATCGCGGCCTGCCCTTGCAGGATCGGCCGGAGATTCTGGCCGCCGAGCTGTCCTCCTTCGCACTGGACTGCGCCGCCTGGGGCGCCGACCCCGGCGAGTTGGCGCTGCTGGACGCACCGCCGGCGGGTGCGCTGGCCGCCGCCCGCGCCCTGCTGCGCGCGCTGGATGCGCTGGATGGGCAGGGGCGCATCACCGACACCGGGCGGCGCATGGCGCGCCTAGGCACCCACCCCCGCTTCGCCCGGATGATGCTGGCGGCCCAGGATGAGGGCGAGCGGGCGCTGGCGGCCGACCTGGCCGCCTTGCTGGAGGAGCGCGACCCGATCCGCGACCGCGAGGCGCCGGCCGACATCAACCTGCGCCTGGCCTTGCTGCACGGCGCCGACCACGCATCGGCGGATCGGCCGACGGTGCAACGCATCGCCCGCGCCGCCGCGCAGCACCGCCGCCGCCTCGGCCTGCCCGCCCGCGCCCTGCCCGGCGGGGATGCCGGGCCGCTGCTGGCGGCCGGCTTTCCGGACCGGATCGCGGCGCGGCGCGGCGCGCTGGAGGGCGCCTACCGACTGGCCGGGCTGGACGGCGCCGGCCCCGGTGCCCGCACCACCGCCACCGACCCGCTGCGCCGCGCCCCGCTGCTGGCCGTGGCGCAGCTCGACCTCATCGGCACCGAGGCGCGCATCCGCATGGCGGCGCCGCTCGACCTGGCCACGCTTGAAGCCCGCTTCCCCGAGCGCCTGGCCTGGGTGGAGGGCGCCGTCTTCGATGCCCGCACCGGCAGCGTGGCCGCCCGGCGTCGCCGCATGTTCGGGCCGCTGGTGCTGGAGGAGGCGGCGCCGCTGCACCCCGATGCGGAGGCGCTGGCCCGCGCCCTGGCGGAAGCCGCGGCCGCCCGCGACCTGCGTGACCTCGACTGGACCGAGGCGGCGAAGCAGCTGCAGGCCCGCATCGGCTGGATGCGGCGGGCCGATCCGTCCTGGCCGGACGTCGCTACGCCCAGCCTGATCGCCGGCGCGGCGGAATGGCTCACGCCGCATCTCTTCGGGCTGACCCGGCTGAGCGAGTTGCGCGGCCTCGACGTCGGAGCCCTGCTGCCGGGCCAGGATCGCCGGCGGGTGCTGGACGCCGCCCTCCCCGCCCGGCTGCCGTTGCCGCAGGGGCGGTCGGCGGCGGTGGACTACACGACGGACCCGCCGCGGCTGGAGGCGCGGGCACAACATCTGTACGGCGTCACCACCACGCCCCGGCTGGCGGGCGGCGCGGTGCCGCTGCACATCGCGCTGCTGTCACCGGCGGGGCGGCCGATCGGCATCACCGGCGACCTGGCGGGCTTCTGGGCCGGCGGCTGGGCGGATGCGCGAAAGGATATGCGCGGGCGGTATCCGCGGCACGATTGGCCGGAGAACCCGGCGACGGCGGAGGCACCGCCGGAGCGGCGGCGCTGACCCCACAGGTGGCGCAAGGAATTTATTGCTTTTTATAGGCCGATATTCTAGGATGCCTCCCCTTTGGAGTGCACCCATGCGCCGCCCCCGCTTCTTCCCCGACTTCCGCCAGACCCCGAAGGGTGTCACCGCCCGCCTCACCAGCCCTGTTCCCTGGCGGCCGATGACGGATGCTGAGTGGGAGGCCGTCATGCATTTCATGATCTACGTCCACCCGCCCGGGCCCGGCCGGTCCACCATCATCGGCGCCCGCCGCAGCCTGGACGCCTGCTTCCACGCCGCCTGCATGGACAAGCCGTGGCGCGAGTTGCCCGAGCATTACGGCAAGC
Organism: uncultured Rhodovarius sp.; assembly: GCA_964244395.1. GTDB lineage: Bacteria > Pseudomonadota > Alphaproteobacteria > Acetobacterales > Acetobacteraceae > Rhodovarius. The sequence continues at coordinate 1,017 of CAXTJY010000422.1, read as the reverse complement.
ATGACAGCATCGCCCGCCTGTTCCGGCGCTGGGCGCATGCCGGGCTGTGGAAGCGGATGCTCAGCTTCGTCGCCAAGGAACGCGCGGGCCTGGAAGCCATCCAGTACTGGGTATGCCGCGCCTTCCGGCGGTCCTGGCGGATCTACGGCCTGGCCGGGCTGACCTTCGCGCGGCGGCTGGGCATGGATTCGGCGCTGCGGGCGGCCAGTTGGCTGCTGCCGGACACCCAGCTCTCCTGCTACATGCGCAAGGTGCTGATCCCGCGGCTGTTCCAGGATGGCTGGCTGATGCAGCAGCGGGCGCCGGTGCGGGCCGGGCACTGGTCCATGCTGAAGCGGCTGCACACGCTGTGCATGGGCCGGCGCTCCCTGCCCCGCCGCCTGCTGCTCAGCACGCAGGAGCAGGCATGGCCGGAGTATTTCGCCACCGACGGGCAGCTCGGGCTGGCAGCGTGAGGGTCCGGGGCCTTTTGTCCGAAAGCGGCGCCGGAGCGGATTTCGGTCAGCCATGCCCCCGCATGCCCTGCACCGGCACCCGCACCGGCCCCCGTGCGCCCTGCATCGCGGCCTCCAGCCCGGCGCTCGGTACCGCGCCCAGCACGTCCTTCACCGCCTCGGCCAGCACGACGCCGGACAGGCCGGGCACCACCGCCCGCCCCACGCCCTCCCAAAGCCCCGCCCCGGCCAGCGCCCAGCGGCCGGGAAAGGGCGGCACGAACAGCGCCGGCCGCACCGCCGCCACCCGGAACAGCCTGGATTCCAGCAGCCGCGATACCTGCCCGCGCGACCACGGCCGCCCCTGGCCAAAGGGCGTGTGGTCGAACAGCGACCAGGCGCCATGCCGGTTGGGCAGGATCAGGATCAGCCGTCCATCGTCGCGCAGCACCCGCCAGCATTCCCGCAGGAGCGCCTCGGGGTTTTGCACCGCCTCCAGCGCATGGACCAGCAGGATGCGGTCGAGGCTCAGATCGGGCAGCGGTAGCAATGCCTCGGGCATCACCGCGCAGTGCGGCGGGAG
>CAXTJY010000421.1:0-4330 GCA_964244395.1 uncultured Rhodovarius sp. | reverse complement strand
CCGCCGTGGTGCCGGCGGGGATGGTGGCCGATGTGGCGCTGACCATGACCGATGAGTATCCGTATGCGCAGGCGATGGTCATCATTTCCGCCCGGCCGGCGGCCCTTCCTTGACTTTGCAGGGGTCCGTGCGTTTATCCGCCCCCATACAACCATGCCGGACCCCGCCCCTTCCATGAGCCAGTCGATGACCAAGAAGCGTGGCGGCTGGGGTGAAAGCGTCCGCACCATTATCTATGCCGGGCTGATCGCCATCGGCATTCGCACCATTGCTTTCGAGCCGTTCAATATCCCGTCCGGCTCGATGATCCCGACCTTGCTGGTGGGCGACTACCTGTTCGTGTCGAAGTACTCCTATGGTTATTCGCGCCATTCGATGCCGTTCAGCCCCAACATCTTCCAGGGCCGACTGTGGGGCGCCTTGCCGGCGCGGGGCGATGTGGCGGTGTTCAAGCTGCCGCGCGACACGACGCAGGACTATATCAAGCGGATCATCGGCCTGCCGGGCGACCGTATCCAGGTCACCAACGGCATCCTGCGGATCAACGGCGAGCCGGTGGGCCGGGACACGCTCGGGCCGTATATCGCCGAGGGCGACGGGCCGCGGCTGACGGTGCGGCTGTATCGGGAGCTGCTGCCGGGTGGCCGGGCGCACCAGATTATCGAGCAGACGGATGACGGCCCGCTCGACAACACCAACGAATTCATCGTGCCGGCGGGCCACGTCTTCGCCATGGGCGACAACCGTGACAACAGCCTGGACAGCAGGGTGCAGTCGGCGGTGGGGTTCGTGCCGATCGAGAATCTGGTCGGCCGGGCGGAGTTCATCTTCTTTTCGGTGGATGGCAGCAGCCCGTTCTGGCAGGTGTGGAACTGGCCGTTCGCGATTCGCTGGTCGCGGTTGCTGAGCCCGGTTCGGTGAGCGTGCCGGCCCTGCTGCTGGAGCGGCTGGGGCACGACTTCGCCGACCCGTCCCTGGTAGCAAGGGCGCTGACGCATCGCTCGGCGGCCACCGGCACCGCCAGCAACGAGCGGCTGGAGTTCCTGGGAGACCGGGTGTTGGGGCTGTGCATCGCCGAGTGGCTGTGCGAGCGTTTCCCTGCCGAGCGAGAGGGCGATCTGGGAAAGCGCCTCGCGGCGCTGGTGGCGCGGGAGGCGCTGGCGCCCATTGCCGAAGGCATGGGCCTGGCCGCTGCGCTGCGCGTGCCGCCGGCCGAGAACCGCAGCGGGCTGCGCGAACGGGCCAATGTGCTGGCCGATGCGCTGGAGGCGTTGCTGGGGGCGCTGTTCCTCGATGGCGGGCTGCCGGCGGCACGTGGGCTGATCCGTCGCGAATGGGCCGGGCTGATGGAGGCGACCGCGGCGCCGCCGATGTCGGCCAAGACGCGGCTGCAGGAGCTCACCCTGGGGCGCGGCGCCGGGCTGCCGGAATATGCGGCCGTGTCCACTACCGGGCCCGCGCATCAGCCCTTGTTCGTCGTGCGGGTGCGCGCCATGGACCGCGAGGCGGAGGGCGTGGGCGAAACTAAGCGGGTGGCGGAGACGGCGGCGGCTGAGGCCTGGCTGGCTGGGCTGTGAACCGGCCCCCCGCGGGCGTAGAACGGCCGGACATGACAGACACACGCTGCGCCCTCATCGCCATCATCGGCGCGCCGAATGCCGGCAAGTCCACCTTGGTCAACGCGGCCTCCGGCACCAAGGTCAGCATCGTCTCGCCTAAGCCGCAGACGACGCGGTTCCGCATCAGGGCCGTCGTCATGCGGCCCCCGGCGCAACTCATCCTGGTCGATACGCCGGGCATCTTCGCGCCGAAGCGGCGGCTGGACCGGGCGATGGTGGCGGCCGCCTGGGGTGGCGCGCAGGATGCGGACATCGCGCTGCTGGTGGTCGATGCCAAGGCCGGCTTCACCGAGGCAGTGCGCGCGGTGGTGGACAAGCTGAAGGGCGGCAGCCGGCCGATCTGGCTGGCGCTGAACAAGATCGACCTGATCGACCGCCAGCAACTACTACCGCTCACCGCCGCGTTGAACGCCGAACTGCCCTTCGCCGAGACCTTCATGCTCAGCGCCACCAAGGGCGACGGCATCGACCTGATGCTGCAAGCCATGGCCGTCGAGGCCCCGGCCGGCCCCTGGTTGTTCCCGGAGGATGAGCTGTCCGACCTGCCCAACCGCATGCTGGCCGCCGAGATCGTGCGCGAGCACATCCTGCGGCTGACCCATGATGAGGTGCCGCATCACTCGACGGTGGAGACGGAGAGCTGGAAGGAATTCCAGGACGGCTCGGCCCGGGTGGATCTGACGATCTTCGTCTCCCGGCCGACGCAGAAGGCCATTCTGATTGGCGAGGGCGGGGCCAAGATCAAGGATATCGGCCGGCGGGCGCGGCAGGAGCTGAGCGCGCTGCTGGAGCGGAAGATCCACCTGTTCCTGAACGTGAAGGACCGCGCGAACTGGGATGACAGCCGAACCCACATCCGTGCCCTGGGGCTGGACGATGCGGGGTGAGTGAGTGGGAGGGCCCAGCCGTCGTCCTCTCGGCCCGGCCGCAGGGCGAGTCGGGCCTGGTGGTGAGCCTGCTGACTGAGGCGTTGGGCCGCCACCCCGGCCTGGCGCATGGCGGGCAGTCCCGCGCCCAGGCGGCCCTGTGGCAACCCGGTAACCTGGTGGATGCGCGCTGGAAGGCTCGCCACGCCGACAACCTAGGCAGTATGAGCGGCGAGATGGTGCACGCCGCCGCCGCGCTGGCGATGGAGGACCCGCTGGCGCTGTCCGTCCTGATGGCCGCCTGCGCCGTGGCCGACGGCGCGCTGCCGGAGCGCGAGGCCCACCCCCGCGCCTTCCATGGCCTGGTGGCGCTGGTGGTGGCGGTGGCGCGCGATGCCGGGCGGGGGCTGGAGGCGTTGGTGCGTTGGGAGGCGACCTTGCTGGCCGAGCTTGGCTATGGCCTGGACCTGTCGTCTTGCGCCGCCAGTGGGGCCACGGTCGGGCTGGCCTGGGTGTCGCCCCGGACCGGCCGCGCCGTGAGCGCCGCGGCGGGCGCGCCGTATGTCGGCCGGCTGCTCGCCTTGCCGCCCTTCCTGCTGGGCGATGGTGAGGGCGACCCTTCTCAGTGGTGCGATGGCCTGCGCCTGACCGGCCATTTCCTGGAACGCGACGCCTTCGGCCACCTGCACCGGCCGCTGCCCGCCGCGCGCCTGATGCTGGTGGAGAGGGTGACACAAGAGGTTACCTGAGGGGTCTTTCCTTCGTTCACCGTCTGCCCACATTCTGTGCGTTACCCTGGCGGACCGACCGGCGATTCGGTGGCCCGCCCCAACCCGTGGCCGCTCCATCGCAGCGGGGGCCACGACACGAGGATTTCCTGCCGCATGTTCCAGGTTCGTGACCGTGACCCGGTCGAAGTCTACAACAATTCGCTCGTGCCCATGGTGGTGGAGCAGAGTGCCCGCGGCGAACGCGCCTACGACATTTACTCGCGGCTGCTGAAGGAACGCATCATCTTCCTTACCGGACCGATCTTCGACGGGGTCTCGTCGCTGATCTGCGCTCAGCTATTGTTCCTTGAGAGCGAGAACCCGAACAAGGACATCAGCTTCTACATCAACTCGCCGGGCGGCGTGGTGACGGCGGGCCTGGCGATGTACGACACCATGCAATACATCCGCTCGCCGGTCAGCACCGTCTGCGTCGGCATCGCCGCCTCTGCCGGCTCGCTGCTGCTGATGGCCGGTGAGAAGGGCAAGCGCTACGCCCTGCCGAACAGCCAGGTCATGATCCACCAGCCCAGCGGCGGCGCCCAGGGGCAGGCGACGGACATCGAGATCCAGGCGCGCGAGATCATCAAGACACGGGCGCGGTTGAATGCGCTGTATGTGCATCACACGGGGCAGTCGCTGGAGGAGATCGAGAAGAAGATGGAGCGCGACACCTATCTCTCGGCGACCGAGGCGCAGACCTTCGGGCTGATCGACCATGTGGTGGAGAAGCGGCCGCTGACGGCTTCCGAAGCCGCGAAGACCTGATCCGCACACAAATCTTCCCCCCGGCGACGCCGGGGGCTACATTCCGATGACGCTGGCCCCCGCCGTTCGGGTGGGACGCGCTGGCGAGGAGCAAGCATGAGCAAGTCTTCCGGCGATTCCAAGAACACGCTGTATTGTTCCTTCTGCGGCAAGTCGCAGCATGAGGTCCGCAAGCTGATCGCCGGCCCCACCGTGTTCATCTGTGATGAATGCGTTGAGCTGTGCATGGACATTATCCGAGAAGAGCACAAGACCACGCTGGTGAAGAGCCGCGATGGGGTGCCGACGCCGCGCGAAATCTGCAAGG
>CAXTJY010000420.1:2288-4339 GCA_964244395.1 uncultured Rhodovarius sp. | reverse complement strand
GACTGAGACTTGTCGGCGGGGCGCATCCATTGGATCGCCCCGCCGTATTGCCTATATCATGCGCAACGACCGAGGACTGCCGCCGTGAAGGCCATCAACGCGATCCGCATGGGCGGGGTGGATGTGCTTCCCTTGGTGGAAGGCGGCAAGGGCGTGGCCGTGTCCAACGGTGCGACAGCGGGCGCCTGGGCCGCGGCGGGCGGGGTTGGAACGTTTTCCGCCGTCAACGCCGACGATTATGACGCCGATGGCCGCACCATCCGGCAGATCTATCATGGCCGCACGCGGGTCGCGCGGCATGAGGAGCTGGTGGAATACGGCATCAAGGGCGGCATCGCCCAGGCCAAGGAGGCGCGCGACCGCGGCGGCCCCGGCGCCCGCATCCACGCCAATATCCTGTGGGAGATGGGCGGCGCCGAACGCGTCATCCGCGGTGTGCTGGACGGTGCCAAGGGCCTGGTCAACGGCATTACCTGCGGCGCGGGCATGCCCTATCGCCTGGCCGACATCGCCCGCGAATACGCCATCCACTACTACCCCATCGTCAGCTCCTCCCGCGCCTTCTCGGCGCTTTGGAAGCGCAGCTACTCGAAGGCGCGCGAGCTGCTCGGCGGCGTCGTCTATGAAGACCCGTGGCTGGCGGGTGGCCACAACGGCTTGTCCAATTCCGAGGATCCTCGCAGGCCCGAATCGCCGTTTCCCCGCGTCCTCGCCCTGCGTGAGCAGATGCGCGCCTTTGGCTTGGGCGACACGCCCATCATCATGGCCGGCGGCGTGTGGTGGCTGGAGGAGTGGCAGGACTGGATCGACAGCCCCGAGCTCGGCCCCATCGCCTTTCAGTTCGGCACACGGCCCTTGCTCACCCAGGAAAGCCCGATCAGTGACGCGTGGAAGAAGCGGCTGACCAGCCTGCAGCCGGGCGACGTGTCACTGCAGAATTTTTCGCCGACGGGCTTCTACAGCTCGGCCGTGCGCAACGAATTCCTGCATGAGCTGGAAGGGCGTACCGAACGGCAGATCGCCTACAGCGCCGACTCGGTGGGCGACCACACCAGCGAATACTTCATCGGCCCGCGCAAGCGCGTGGTGTGGGTGACGCCGCATGACAGCTACCGCGCCAAGGCGTGGGAGAAGGCCGGCTTTACCGAGGTGCTGCGTACGCCGGACAACACGATCATCTTCGTAACCCCGGCCGAGGCGGCAGAGATCGTGGCCGACCAGGTGGCCTGCATGGGCTGCCTGTCGCATTGCCGCTTCAGCAACTGGACGCAGCAGGGGCCGGATTACAGCAACGGCAAGAAGGCGGACCCGCGGAGCTTCTGCATCCAGAAGACGCTGCAGGACATCGCGCATGACGGTTCGCTGGATCGGAATTTGATGTTCGCGGGGCACAATGCGTACCGGTTCACCAGCGATCCGTTTTACTCGAACGGCTTTATCCCGACGGTGAAGCAGTTGGTGGAACGGATTTTGACCGGGCGTTGAGGCGGCGGGGGTAGGCGGTTATGAACCGTGGTGGTCGCGCTTCCTCGATGACCCAGACGCTGGTGATGCAGGGATTGCGCTTATCCGGCGTACGAAGCTGGCACTGGACTTCATACTTCGCGCCGTAGGCGGAATCTGGATTTCTGCCACTGGGCGGGTTGCCGCATGCTCGCGTAAGGCTTGACCAAGCTCGTTCCAGGCTTCCACCGTGAAGCCCAACGACGCGAAGAACCTTGCCTTTCCCTGATTTTTCGGATGCCCGGCTTGCAACAGATAGACGGTGATCTTGCTCCGTTCGATGAACGCCTCATGGCGCCGGGGTAGCGGACTCACCGGGATATTTTCGCGTCCTCCACTGTCGCCACGGTGTGGAAGGGAAATACGAACTCGACCTCATAGGCGGGCCCAGCGGCATAGCAATGAACGATGGTGCCGCGGGATCCTATAGGCAGCAGCCCGTCGGCCGAGACCACGGTCTCGCGCAACCGCACCTCGCTATGTTCCTCGAACCTGTGGCGGGTTCTGAAGCATGAGCCAGCGCGGCCATGCGTATCTCCTGTCCGCCC
>CAXTJY010000420.1:0-2278 GCA_964244395.1 uncultured Rhodovarius sp. | reverse complement strand
TGGCGGGCATGGACCTTCACAATTCCGGCAGCAGCTTCCCAGCCGGCGGGCCCTGGCAGTCACCAGCATCACACGAACCACAGCAACCCGGAGAATTCCTTCCCGGTCGGAATTTCCGCCATCGTCTTGCCGACCCACGTCACCGACGTGTCGATGCCGCCACTGCCGTCGATGTCCATGTGCAGGGTCACCCCGCGGAACCCGATCAGCCCGTCCGCCGCCAGCCACAGCGACTTGCTGACCCCCGGCTTGAAGCCGAACACCGAAAGCTGTTCGCCGGCCTGCCAGTCGGTGATGGTGCTCCAGGTAATCGTCGCGCCGTTGCCGCGGGCGTCGAGGAAGAAGGTGTCGATCCCGCCGCCGCCGGTCAGGAAGTTCGAGCCCAGCCCGCCATCGATCACGTCGTTGCCGGCGCCGCCATCGGCGGCATCGGCGCCACCCAGCAGGTTGATGAAGTCGTTGCCGGCGGTGCCGATCACCACCTCACCGGAATCGGTGCCCAGGAACTGGCGCTGCAACCCGGCCACCGGTCCTGCATAGGCGGTGCCGAAGGTCGATGCGCTGCCCAGCGAATCGCTGACCCGGAACAGACCGGAGAGGTTGCCGTCCAGCGCGATGGTGGAATCGCTGGTCTTGAGAAATTCCACGCCCTGTAGCGTGTTGTGGTACAGCAGGCCGGTAAAGGTCGGCGTGTTGTACACGTCTACAGAATACATCTGGCTGGCCATGTCGTAGCTGATGCGCATGTACAGGGGCGAGAAGATGTCGAACCGCGCCAGGTCCGACCCGGCGCCGCCGAGCATGATGTTGTCGCCGATGCTGGCATCGAGCACGTCGTCGCCGTCTGCGCCGTTCAGCGTGTCGCTGCCGAAGCCGCCGATCAGGGAATCCGCGCCGACCCCACCGTCCAGGCTGTCATTACCGTCGCCGCCGCTCAAGGTGTCCTGGCCGTCGCCGCCGTTCAGCGTATCGTTGCCGGCGCCGCCGTACATCTCGTCATTGCCGGTATCGCCGTTCACCACATCGTTGCCGGCGCCGCCGTCGAGGATGTCGCCGTCGTCCCCGCCATTCAGGACGTCGTTTCCGCCATTGCCGTAGAGCAGGTCGGCACCGGCGCCGGCCAGGATCAGGTCATCCCCCGTGCCACCGTTGAAGAATTCCGCTGCGTTGCCGCCGGGCGTCGAGAGCACGTTCGACCCATTCGGATTGGGCGTGGCTATGTTCACGTAGGGCATGGCGGGATGTCCTGGTCTGAAACGGCGCCGAGGCTTGGCGCGGGCGGCACGTCGCTGTGTGGTGCCAGAGGGGGGCGCCAGCGGTCAATCACGTTTTCGCGCCTGAGTTGTGGAAACTTCAAACAAATCGTAAAATTAAGACAACCTCACGGAGGATTGAGCATCGAGCGTCGCTGAGCGAAAGCCACTTCCCCGGCCGCCTTTCGCTGTTGGCTTCGGCCGAACAGGTCGACAAACACCGGCAGCAGCACCAGCACAATGAACGGCAAGACCACCGTGCCGCCGACCACCACCACCGCCAACGGCTTTTGCAGATCGCTGCCGATGCCGGTGGCCAGCGCCATGGGCAACAGCCCCACCATCGCTGCCATGCAGGTCATCATCACCGGTCGCATCCGGTCCCGTCCGGTAGCGTCCAGCGCATCGCGCCACTCCAGCCCTTCATGCGCCAGAACGTGGTGGAAATGGCTGAGGAAGATGATCCCCTCCATCACCGTTATGCCGAACAACGCCAGGAAGCCGATGGCGGCGGGCACCGAGAAGTTTAGCCCCATCGAATCCAGCGCAGTCACGCCCCCGATGCAGGAGAACGGCAAGATGGCCAGGATCAGCGCCGCGTCCCGCACCGAGTTGAATTGCACGTAGAGCAGCACAGCGATGAGCACGAGCGACAGCGGCACCACGATCTTCAGCCGCGCCACCGCGTCCTGCAGGTTGCGAAACTCGCCCACCCATTCCAGCGAATAGCCCGGCGGCAGCTGCACCCGGGCAGCGATGCGGGCCTGCGCCTCCAGCACCGCGCTTTGCGGGTCGCGCCCGCGCACCGAGAACTTCACCGGCACGTAGCGCGCCGCATTCTCCCGGAAGATGGTGCTGGCACCGGACAGCAGCCGGATGTCGGCCACGTCGCGCAGCGTGGCGCCGGATGCGGCGCTGACCGGGATGCGGCCGATCGCGTCGATGTCGGTCCGCGCGCTCGCCTCCAGCCGCACGACGATGGGGAAGTTGCGGTCGCCTCCCTCCTCGTACAGCCACGCCGCCTC
>CAXTJY010000419.1:0-4342 GCA_964244395.1 uncultured Rhodovarius sp. | reverse complement strand
GAGGTTGCCGTCGACATCGACCCGGAAACCATCCGGTGTCTCGCCGTCGCGGGCCTGGAAGAAGACGCGGTTGTTGGACAGCCGGCCGTTGCCGTCCACGTCGAGGACGCGGATGACGCGAGGCGTGGCCCCGGCCTCGACCACGTAGAGGCGGCTTTCATCCGGGCTGAAGGCGAGGCCGTTCGGGCGGACGATGTCGCCCGTCGCCAGGGTAATGGCGCCGGTCTGCCCATCGACGCGGTAGATGTTGGTGGGCAGCTCGGGGGTCGCCGTCTCGCCCTCGTAGAAGCCCAGGATGCCGAAGGGCGGGTCGGTGAACCAGATGCTGCCATCGCTTTTCACCACCACGTCGTTCGGGCTGTTCAGGCGCTTGCCCTCGAAGCTGTCGGCGATGACGGTGATGGCGCCATCCGGCTCGGTGCGGGTGACGCGGCGGGTCAGGTGTTCGCAGGTGATGAGGCGGCCCTGGCGGTCGCGAGTGTTGCCATTGGCAAAGTTGGCGGGGCCGCGGAACACGTCGGTGCGGCCCGAGCTTTCGGACCAGCGCAGCAGGCGGTTGTTGGGAATATCGGACCAGATGAGGCAGCGCTGGTCCCCGAACCACGCCGGGCCTTCGGACCAGCGGGCACCAGTGTAGAGGCGTTCGACGGCGGCCAGCACCAACCGGTAGCGGTTGAAGGACGGGTCGAGGATCTGAAAGGCGGGGTCGGGGTAGCGCTCGACCGGCTGGGCGAAGGCGGGGGTGGCGAGGGCGAGCAGCGCCCCGCCGGCGCGGAACGCGCCGCGGCGTGTGGTGTTCATTGGGGGTTCCTCCGTTTTGGGCCTTGCGGCCGGTGGGAGGCTAGCACCGATTCAGAGGTTGCGAAGCGCGTCCCCAAACGCGTTCAGCGTCGCCGCCACATCATCCTGGGTGTGCGCCAGCGACATGTAGTATTTGCTGTCGCCCTTCAGGATGCCGGCGGCCCGCAGGTGCCGGTTGACCTTGGCCTGCATCGCCATGTCCTGCCGCTGCGTGTCGCGGTAATTGGCGATGTCTCCGGCGGCATAGACCACGTCGAACAGGCTGGGCACGCCCACCACCTGGGCCGAAATGCCGGCGGCCTGGATATGCGCGGTCAGCCCCGCCATGAGCGAGCGGCCCATCGCCTCCACGCCTTCATAAGCGCCTGGCTGCCGCAGCACCTCCAGCGTCGCCAGGCCGGCGACGGAGGCGACGGGGTTGCCGGAAAGGGTGCCGACCTGCATCAGCCACCTGTCCTCCGCCACCCGCGCCCGGTCGAAATGCGCCATGATCTCGGCGCGCCCCGCGATGGCGGCCAGCGGGAAGCCGCCGCCGATGATTTTTCCTAATGTGCAGAGGTCGGGGGTGACGCCATACAGCGTCTGCGCGCCGCCATAGGCCAGCCGGAAGCCGGTCACGACCTCGTCAAAGATCAGCGGGATGCCGTGCTTGGCGGTGGCGGCGCGGACGGCCTGCAGGAAGCCGGGCCTGGGCGGGATCAGTCGCTGGAACGGCTCCATGATGACGCCGCCAAGCTCGTCGTGATGCGCCTCGATCAGGGCAACGACGGCGTCGATGTCGTTGTACGGCGCCACCAGCATGTCATCGGCGACATGCGCGGGGATGCCGGCGGAATCCGGGATGGCGCGGGGGAAGTTGGCCTCGCGCTTCGGCGCCAGGGACATCAGCCCGTGGTCACTCATGCCGTGGTAGCCGCCCTCGAACTTCAGGATCTTTTCCCGCCCGCGGAAGGCCCTCGCCAGCCGCATGGCATACATGTCGGCCTCGGAGCCACTGCTGACGAAGCGCACCTGCTCAGCGCAGGGCAGTGCGTCCACGATCGCCTCGGCGAGCTGGATGCCGGCCGGATTGGTGGCGAAGAAGGTGGTGCCTTTGGGCACCTGCTCCATGACGGCGGCGGTCACGGCAGGGTGGGCGTGGCCGATGAACATCGGGCCGGAGCCGAGCAGGAAGTCGATATAGTCCCGCCCCTCGCTGTCCCGCACATGCGCCCCGGCGCCCTCCACGATCAGTGGCCCCGCCATGTTGCCGAAGTGCCCGGCGGGCAGCACCCGCTTCGCGATGTCGATCAAGCCATCCATCACCTGCACTCCAAAACGCGGATATCGTACACCGGGTGTTCCAGCGTGTTCACCGCCGGGGCGTTGGCGAACATCCAGCCGCGAAAGGCCGGCCCGGTGCCGTCGGCGGCGCGGCTGTCGCTGATCTCCAGCCAGGCCGCGGCGTCCGGCACCTCGTCGGCCGGGCGGGCGTTGCAGGCGCGAAGATTGATCGTCAACGTGCCGAACATCGTGGGCGTGCCGATCCGCGCCTGTAGCAGGGTGACGCGCGCGGTCACCTTGTCCAGCGCCTGCAACTGCGCAACCTGGCGCGGTACCCAGCTTTGCGCCGTTGCTGGCGGAGGAAGCAACAGCGCGACCAGCGGCAGCGCCGTCAGCCATGGTCGGCGCATGGGCCCTGGTTGGGCAGCCATTCCTGCCCCGCGACGGCGGCCCTCCCGCCTCACGCGGCGCGCCGGCGCGGAGTGGGCAGGGCGGCCACCAACTCGGCCATGATCCGGCGCATCTCCACCTCGTCCACGCCCATGATCACGGCGTCCTCCAGCATGTCGGTCAGAATCTGTGCGGCCTCGGCGTGATTCTCGGCCAGCACCTTCAGTTTCTCTCGGCAGGCGATGGGGGCACCGTCGGCGCCGGGCCAGAGCTCCGGCGCCTTCATCGCGGCGCGGGCGCCGGGGTGGGGGCGGCCCCCTCCGCCGGGGCATTCGCATTCGCCGGCTGGGCGCTCGCCGGCGGCGACGCCGGGTTGATCTGGGTCACCGAAAAGATGAAGCGCCCCAACAGGCTCTCCAAGCTGACCGACCCCTGCGTCTCGGTGATGCGCGCGCCCTCCGCCAGCATGCGGTCGGCACCCCCCGGCACGATCGACAGGTACTTGCCGCCCAGCAGCCCGTCCGAGGTGATCTCGGCGCTGCTGTCGTTGGGCAGGCGCAGGCTGCGGTCTACCCGCATGGTGACGATGGCGAAGAAGCTTTGCGGGTCGATGGCGCTGCCCACCACGCTGCCGACCTTCACGCCGGCGATGCGCACATCGGCGCCGTTCACCAGCCCGTCGATGCGGTCGAACTGCGCCGTCAGATTCATGCCCTCGGGCTGCGCGCCCCGCCCGCCATGCGCAACGGCGTAGAACAGAAACAGCCCGGCGACGAGCAGGACGCCGGCACCGGTCATCACCTCGATGGCGCTGCGGCCCTTCACGCGCGGCTGCTCGCCGGGGCGCCTTCCGGCGCATTGCTCGCCGGGGCGCCTTCCGGCGACCACGCCTCATAGTCGCCGGTGGTGATCTGCCGCCGGCCACCGGCGTAGTCGTGCCCCTTGGGGCGCCAGGCCTGGGCGGTGCCGGTCAGGTTTGGCAGGTGCTCCTTCTGCCAGGGGCGACGGCGCGTATCGTCCAGCGGCGCGTCGGTGGTGTGGTGCAGCCAGGCGTGCCATTCCGCCGGCACCTTCGTGGCTTCCTGCGGGCCGGAGTTGATCACGAAGCGCCTGGTGCGGTTGTACACCGGCTGCATCCGCCGGCTTTCGAAATAGGTGTTCCCGTAGCGGTCCTGACCGATCTTGCGGCCAGTCAGGCGGGCGGTGAGCATTTCGAGGAAGGACATGCGGGATAGATGGCATGCCGGCCGTGCGGGCGCCAGAAGCGCGGGATTGTCCACAAGGTTTTGTGGTCGATTCCGCACGCAGCCACCAGATGCGGCTTTTGCCGGCGGGCGGTGTGGCCTAGCATTCCCCCATGGCACGCACCGACGGCACCTTGTGGGAAGCCCTGGCACTGACGCGGTGGCGGCTCGGCGCCGACCCGGACGCGCCATTGCGGTCGGTGGCCATCCCCGCGGGGTGGGAGCGGGAGGCCGGCGAGGCGTTGGCAGGCCTGGTTGCCGGCACCCGCCCCGTATCGTTGCCACGGGCGGCGGAGGGCTGGATCAGCCGAGCGGTGGGCCGCGGCGTGAAGGCGGGATTGATGGACCAGGCCGGCGCCACCCACCTGGCCGAGGGGCTGCGCGCGCTGCTGCTGACCCGGCGTGGCGCCCCTGGCGGCGAGGTCTGGCGCGGCACCGCTGCCGAGGCGCGCTACGTGCTGAACCTGCCGGCCTTCCTGGACGCGGGCATCGACGGGAAAGCCGAAGGAGAATCCCACCCCCTGCTCGCGGCAGGCGTCGGCGAAGGTGTGGGTGGCCCCGGCGGTGTCGCTGCGCACCAACACCTTCGGCGCATCCGGATCACTCGGATCCCCAGGCCGGGGCCGCCACGGCTCGGGCAGCGC
>CAXTJY010000418.1:1534-4346 GCA_964244395.1 uncultured Rhodovarius sp. | reverse complement strand
GCCGTCGGCGCAGATCGACGGCGGTGACGATGCGGCCGCGCAAATTCAGGCTGCCCGCCACTTCCGCTGGCGCCAATGGGATGCGGGTGATGGTCTGCGGCCCCAGCACGTCGCGCACCGCCAGCACCGGCACGCCGCACAACTGGCCCGCCACGGTCAGCGTCAGCACCATCTGCGAGGCGTCGCCGCCGGTGAGGCTGCCCGGGGTGGGCACGCCGCCGGCATCGGGCCGTTCCAATGTTTCGGTTGTCATGTCGACTCTCCTCAAACCGGGCAATCAAGCGGCGCGGTGATACCTCTGAGTTCCAGCGCCTGCGCCAGGCTGCCGCCCAGCGCGTGCCGGTCGAACTTCGCCACGTAGTCGGTGAAGCCGGCCTGGCGGCCCGCCTCGACATCGGCGGGTTCGGCCCGGCCCGACAGCGCGATCACCGGCAGGTCGGCCCACGGCCCGCCATCGCGGATGGCGCGGACAAGCTGGAAGCCGTCCATCTCCGGCATGTTGATGTCGGAGATGATGGCGTCGAACATCTCGCCGGCCTCGCGCAGCCGCAGCGCCTCGCGGCCATGCGGCACGCCCATGATGTCATAGCCCTGCGCCGACAATGCCGGCACCACCAGGTTGCGGAAGAAAGCGCTGTCCTCGACCAGCAGGATGCGCGGCGGTGCCTGCTTGGCCTCCGGCCCCTGGTCGAACCAGTCCTCGCCGCCCTGGCGCAGCCAGTAGGCGCAGTCGAGGATTTCGGTGACCCGCTCGGCAATGACCGCGCTGCCCAGGAAGCCGGGCCGTTCGCCACCCCGGTCGATCGACAGTGGCGCCTCCAGCACGTCCAGGATCTCGTCGACCATCAGGCCCATGGAGTGCGCGCCGTCACCGAACACCAGCACCGCCTGGCGCGTCCCCGGCTCGGGGATCACGGCGTAGCCCGAGAGCGGCACCAGCGGCATCAGGCTGCCGCGATACTGCACCACCAGCTTTTCGCCGGCATGCTCGATGCGTTCGGCCGGCAGGTCCTCCAGACGGGCGATGAGGCCGAGGGGCACTGCCTTGGGGGCGCCTTCGCCGGCACGGAACAGCAGCAGCGCGGTGCGTTCGGCCGCACCGCTGCGGGTCGCCTTGACCGCGGCGTTGTTCTCGCTGCCGCCCTCGACCGCCAACCCGGTGGCCCGGGCGATGCCGTTCGGGTCCAGGATCATGATGACCGAGCCGTCGCCCAGGATGGTGTTGCCAGAGAACATGGTGACGTCGCGCAGGATGGGCGCCACCGGCTTCACCACGATCTCCTCGGTGTCGAAGACCCTGTCCACCACGATGCCGAAGACCTGGCTGCCGACCTGGGTGACGACGACGAAGCTGGTCGGCCCCGGCTCGCTTTCGAGTTCCAGCAGCCGGGCCAGCGGCACCAACGGCAGCAGCCGGTCGCGAAGCCGCAGCACCGGAGCACTCTTGATCATCTCGACGCGGGGCCCGTCGCCCTCACCCACCCGCACCAGTTCCAGCACGCCGTTCTGCGGGATGGCGAAGCGCTCGCCGCCGCTCTCCACGATCAGTGCCGCCGCGATGGCCAGGGTCAGCGGGATCTTGATGGTGAAGGTGGTGCCGCGGCCCTCGCGCGAGCGCAGTTCGACGATGCCGCCGATGCGCTCCAGATTGGTCTTCACCACATCCATCCCCACGCCCCGGCCAGAGACGGAGGTGACGGCGGCGGCGGTGGAGAAGCCGGCGCGGAAGATGAAGCGCTGGATTTCGCTCTCGCTCATCGCCGCCAGCTCGGCCTCGGTCGCCAGGCCCTGGCGCAGCACCTTTTCCTTGATCTTGCTCACCGCCAGGCCCCGCCCGTCATCGCCGATCTCCAGCACGATGTGGCCGCCCTGGTGGTAGGCGTTGAGCGTGATGCGCCCGGTCTCCGGCTTGCCGGCGGAGCGGCGCTCATCGGGGGTCTCCAGCCCATGGTCGGCGCTGTTGCGGACCATGTGGGTCAGCGGGTCCTTGATCAGCTCCATTACCTGGCGGTCCAGCTCGGTCTCGGCACCGATCATGTCCAGCGCGATCTTCTTGCCGAGGTCGTTGGAGAGGTCGCGCACCAGGCGCGGCAGCTTCTGCCAGGCGCTGCCGATCGGCTGCATGCGGGTCTTCATCACCCCGTCCTGCAGGTCGGAGGTGATTTGCGATAGCCGTTGCAGCGGCACCGCAAAGGGCGAATTGGCTTCGGAACGCGCGAGCTGGAGCAGCTGGTTACGGGTCAGGACCAGTTCACTGACCAGGACCATCAGGTCTTCCAGCACGTCCACGGCGACGCGGATGGTCTGCGGCGCGTTGGCGCCAGCGGCCTCGGGGGCCGCGGGAGCATGGCCGGCCGGCGCGGCGACGGGTGCCGCAATGGCGGCGGGGGGGAGGGACGCGGCGCCGGGCGGCAAGGGCGGCGTTACAGCCGGCAGCACCTCGGCCACGACCGGCGCAGCCAGTTCCTCGCCGCGGAAGGCCGCATCCAGCGGTGCAATGATGTCGCCATCCTCGCCCGCCGGCTCGGTCCCCGCGCTCTCCAGCCCGGCCACGATGGACTTGATGCGGTCCACCGCCGTCAGGATCAGGCTGATGCCCGCAGGGGTGACGGTCAGCGAGCCCTCCCGCCAACGGCCCAGCACGTTCTCGCCGGCATGCGCCACCCGCTCCAATCGTGGCAGGCCGAGAAAGCCGCAGGTGCCCTTGATGGTGTGGATCGTGCGGAACACTTCGCCAAGCACCGAGGCATCGCCCGGGTTCCGCTCGAGCGACAGCAATGCACCGTCCAGGCTCTGCAGCCCTTCATTCGTC
>CAXTJY010000418.1:868-1524 GCA_964244395.1 uncultured Rhodovarius sp. | reverse complement strand
CGAGCAGATCGTCCATGCGCGGTCCCCAATGGCTTCGGACCCCGCTGATGCGCTTGCCGCACCGAAGAAAGCGTAAATGGCGCGGCGGTTATCGCGCCGGCCGCAACAACAGGGGCGGAATGCCCGGCCCACCCAGGCCAATGCCGACATGGCAGTCCGCTTCCCGCGCCAGGGTCAGCAGCCAGGGCGCCAGCAGGCTGCGCGGCGTATCGGTCCGGGCCGGCGGCAGCCCGCCCAGCCGTTCGATCAAGTTGTGCGGCCAAGCCGCCATCCGGCCCTCCGGCAGCACCACCGTGCCGCTGCCGGGAGCTGCCCCGATGGTCACACTGCCGCCCCGCGGCAACGCCTCGGCGGCCAGCATGGCGGCCGTCAAGATGATCTGCGCCACCGCCGGCGACGGATCGGCCGGCACGCCTGCAAGAGCGAACCGCACCCGATGCGCCCCGGGCGCCCCGGCCAGCAGCGCCGGCATCTGATCCACCGTCACCGGCTCCGCCTCGCCGAACACGGCCGCGTAGAGGCGCCCTCGCGCCAGCAGCTCGGCCACTGTCTCGGCCAGAATCTCGTCCGATCGCGTGGCGCCCGGCGCCAGCCCGGCCGCCGCCATCACGCTGCCCAACGGCCCCGCGAGATCATGCACCAGCCGCGCACCCACC
>CAXTJY010000418.1:0-858 GCA_964244395.1 uncultured Rhodovarius sp. | reverse complement strand
CGCTCCTTCCATCGCCACCGGCTCCAACATGCCAGTCACTCCTTCATCATTGGGACGCCGCTGGCGGCCAAAATCCACATCGCAATCTGACATTCGCCGCGTCACCCGGCTCGTCGCATTCCGTCGAATGCAGTCGCGGGAACGCGACACGCCGCGACAGGTGCCGCCATGGCACCGAAAGATTGACGAAGCATGACTACTCCCCCAACCGTGGCGCGGCTGACGAGGAAACGCCGGTGCATCTGATCGAACCGGGAATGCGGGTGATGAATCCGGCTCGGCCCGACTGGGGCGTGGGCCAGGTGCAGTCGGTGCTGGGGAGCCGGGTGACGGTGAATTTCGAGAATGCCGGCAAGCTGCTGGTCAACACCTCCCTGGTGACCCTGGACGTTCTGCCTTGAGCGAAGTCTGGCCGGCCCTGGCCGATGCGCTGTTCGACTGGCGGATGCTGGGTGCGGTCGCCGCCACCATCGTCGCCGGGCTGATGCGCGGCTACGCCGGCTTCGGCACCGCGGTCATCCTGGCGCCCATCTTCGCCACTCTATGGGGCACGCTGGAAGGCGTGCCGGTGATGCTGCTGATGGAGCTGCTGATCTCGGCCCAGCTGCTGCCCAAGGCCTGGCCGGAGGCGGATCGGCGGGTGGTGTTCCCGCTCGGCGGCGCCGCGCTGCTGACCATGCCGCTGGGGAATTTCGCGCTGTTCGCGGTGGAGCAGGACACCATGCGCCGGCTGATCGGCGGCTTCGTCCTGGCTTTCGGCTTCGCGCTGATGAGTGGCTGGCGCTACCACGGGTCGCGCCCGCTGTGGCTCAATGCCAGTGTCGGTGCCGCGGCCGGGCTGCTGAAGGGCGCCACCGG
>CAXTJY010000417.1:0-4347 GCA_964244395.1 uncultured Rhodovarius sp. | reverse complement strand
GAGGAAGCCGTCCGCCTGAAGGAAAAGGGCAAGGCGACCGAGATCATCGTCGTCTCGGTCGGCCCCGCCGCCGCCTCCGAGCAGATTCGCACCGCGCTGGCCATGGGCGCCGACCGCGGCATCCTGGTGCAGAACGACGCGGTGACAGAGCCGTTGACGGTGGCCAAGATCCTCGCCGCCATCATCGCCAAGGAGGCGCCCGACCTCGTCATCCTGGGCAAGCAGGCGATCGATGACGACATGAACGCCACGGGCCAGATGCTGGCCGGGCTGCTCGGCTGGAGCCAGGGCACCTTCGCCAGCAAGATCGAGTTGGACACCGGGACCGCCACCGTGACCCGCGAGGTGGATGGCGGGCTGGAGACGGTGAAGCTGACCTTGCCCGCCATCGTCACCACCGATCTGCGGCTGAACGAGCCGCGCTACGCCTCGCTGCCCAACATCATGAAGGCACGCAAGAAGGTCATCGAGAACATGACCCCGGCCGATCTGGGCGTGGACCCGACGCCGCGGCTGACCATCGTCAAGGTGGAGGAGCCGGCCACCCGCAAGGCCGGCGTCAAGGTCGGCTCCGTCAAGGAGCTGGTGGAAAAGCTGCGCGGCGAAGCGAAGGTGATCTGAAACATGCCCGTTCTCATTATTGCCGACCATGACGGCGAGATCATCACAGCGCCGACCCGCAGCACCGTCACCGCGATGGGGCCGCTGGGCGCCATTCATGTGCTGCTGATGGCGGATGGCGCGGACAAGGCCGCCGCATCCGCCGCCGCCATCCCCGGCGTCGAGGCCGTGCTGGTCGCGGCGGGCGAAGCCAACCCGGCGGTGGAGGCGATGGCCGACCTCGTCGTTGGCATGGCCGGAAACTACACCCACCTGGCGGCCCCGGCCTCCTCGCTGGGCAAGAACCTGATGCCGCGCGTCGCCGCGCTGCTCGACGTCATGCAGATCAGCGAAGTGGCGGGGGTGGTGGATGCCGATACCTTCGTCCGCCCGATCTACGCCGGCAACGCGATGGCCACGGTGAAGTCGTCCGACGCCAAGAAGGTGCTGACAGTGCGCGCCGCCAGCTTCGACGCGGCGCCCGCCACGGGCGGCAGTGCCCGCATCGAGACCGTGGCAGCCCCTGGCGCCTCCGGCCTGTCCACCTTCATCAGCCGGGAGGGCGTGAAATCCGAGCGGCCCGACCTCACCTCGGCGCGGATCGTCGTCTCCGGCGGCCGCGCCATGGGCTCGTCGGAGAACTTCCACCTGATCGACGCCCTGGCCGACAAGCTGGGCGCCGCGGTCGGCGCCTCCCGCGCCGCGGTCGACAGCGGCTACGCGCCGAACGACCACCAGGTGGGGCAGACCGGCAAGATCGTGGCGCCGGACCTGTACATCGCCGTCGGCATCTCCGGCGCCATCCAGCATCTGGCGGGGATGAAGGACAGCAAGTTCATCGTCGCCATCAACAAGGATGAGGAGGCGCCGATCTTCTCGGTGGCCGATTATGGTTTGGTGGGCGATTTGTTCACCCTGGTGCCTGAGCTGACGGCCGAACTCGGGTGACGGAGATTCACCTGACGCCGCCGGTGCCGGTGGCGGTGCCGGACATCCGCGCCGTAGGCGTGGTGGGCGGCGGCCAGATGGGCCGCGGCATCGCCCAGGTCTTCGCGGCGTCGGGCTTCCAGGTGGTGCTGGCCGACATCAGCGCGGACGCGCTGACCAATGCGGTCAAGATAATCGAGCGCGACATGCAGCGCCGCGTCGATCGTGGAACGCTGAGCGCGGAGGACCGCGAGCAGGCGCGAGCCAACCTGACGACGACAACCGATTACGCCGCCTTCGCCGAGAGCGACCTGGTGATCGAGGCGGTGACGGAGAATGAGGGGCTGAAGAACACCATCTTCAGAAACTTGACCGGCCACATTAAGCCGACCACCATCCTGGCCAGCAACACGTCGAGCATCAGCGTGACGCGCCTTGCCGCCGCCACTGATCGGCCCGAGCGCTTCATCGGCATCCACTTCATGAACCCCGCGCCGGTGATGAAGCTGGTTGAGGTGACGCGCGGCCTGCCGACCGACGAGCCGACCTACCAGGCCGTCGCCGCGCTGGCGGAGCGCATCGGCAAGCGCCTGGTGGCCAGCGCCGACACGCCGGCCTTCATCGTCAACCGCATCCTGATCCCGATGATCAACGAGGCGGTGTATGCGCTGTATGAGGGTGTGGGTGACATCCTGGCCATCGACAGCGCGATGAAGCTGGGCGCCAACCATCCGATGGGGCCGTTCGAGCTGGCGGACTACATCGGGCTGGACACCTGCCTGGCGGTGATGCGGGTGCTGCACGAGGAGCTGGGCGACAGCAAATACCGGCCTTGCCCGCTGCTGGCGAAGTATGTCGATGCGAACTGGCTGGGGAAGAAGAGCGGGCGTGGGTTTTATGATTACGCGGTGACTCCGGCGCGGCCGACGCGGTAGCGAGGGGGCGTGCATTCGTTCCAGGTCGTTGGACGCTTTGCCATCCACGTGCTGGTGGGTGTGGCCATCTTCGCTCTCATCGCCGGCGCTACCATTCTCCTGCACGAACTGACCGCGCTCCTCGGATCCCGGCATGTGCATCCTTACATCGTGGCCGGCATGCAGGCGGTCGAGACGCTGCTGTTTGCAGTAGACTTGTTCTGCTTCTGCTGCTTCATTTTGAAGGAAGAATACGTTTTCGTACGCGGGCTTCTGCGCGAATCATGAGGGGGCCACATGGATCATCCAGTCAAGGATACGGCCTCGAAGCCTGAAATCATCAAGGGTGAGCCAGGCGTGTTCACCGGCGCCTTTGTCGCAACCGAGATCAGGAACGCTGTTCATTCCTATTTCGCGCCGGTGCGGGCGGTGCTGAGCGACATGAAGGACATCAAGAAGGCGGGGTGATGCGATGTCTCACCGCGTCGGAATGCGCCGAGCGTGCCCGCCAGGTGGGTATTAGGTTCGGCAAGGCGGGCATCGAATATCGAAAGCCAGCCAGGCATTTTGTGCAACTGGCTTACAAGAGCCGGCTGGTGAATGCTGCCGAAGTCGCGCTTGTGCTGGTCGAGTGTCTCGGGAGCTACGATTGGGCGGTTGTGTGGGCCTACGATCTGATCTGGAGTGACCATTCTGCAGAACCAAATCCGCCGCCGGATTGGAGGGATTGCGCCCGGCTACGTGGGCGCATCGGCGAGGCTGGGCGGCTCCACGAAGCTCCCGGTCATGAATTCAGCGAAGGCAGTCGGGCGGATTGCGCCAGGGTGATCCAGGCCGCGATGGACCTGGGCTGGGACGCGCGGGCGTTCGGCAGTCCTTGGCGCTGCACGATCGATCTCTCGCACGACGACATTATTTCGCTGCGCGCGCAGGACAGCTTGGCAGCGACAGGGCGCCTGCTCACTGGGCTCGGCCTGAGGTCGATTGTCACGGCCAATCGGGGCAGGCTGTAGCCGCAAGAGTTCAGTCCTCAAAACAGCCCATCAATCCGCCCCGCCGCATTCAACCCGATCCCCTCCGCCGCCGGCACCCGCGGCAGCCCCGGCATGGTCATCACCTCGCCGCAGATCGCCACCACAAAGCCGGCGCCGGCGCTGAGCCGCACGTCGCGCACCGGCAGCACGTGCCCCTCCGGCGCGCCCAGCAGCGTCGGGTCGGCTGAGAAGCTGTACTGAGTCTTGGCGATGCACACCGGCAGCGCGCCGAAGCCCGCCGCCTCGAAACGCTTCAGCTTCTCCGCCACCCCCGGCAGCAGCTCCACCATTGCCGCGCGGTAGATGTCGCGCGCCACGGCGCCGATCTTGTCGGTCAGGCTCAGCGCATCGGTGTAGATCGGCGCGAACCGCGCTTCCCCCGCCTCCAGCCGCGCCAGCACCGCCTTCGCCAGACCGACCGCGCCGGCCGCCCCATCCGCCCAGTGCCGGCACAGGATGGCCTCCACGCCCATCGCCGCCATCGCTTCCCGCACCGCCTCGATCTCGGCCGGGGTGTCGGCGGAGAAGTGGTTCAGCGCCACCACCGGAGGGACGCCGAATTTGCGGATGTTCTCGACATGCCGCGCCAAATTCACCACGCCGCGCTTTACCGCAGCGACGTCCTCGCCGCCCAACGCCGACTTCGCCACGCCGCCATGCATCTTCAGCGCCCGCACGGTGGCCACGATCACGCAGGCATCCGGCGCCAGGCCGGCGATGCGGCACTTGATGTCCATGAATTTCTCGGCGCCCAGATCGGCGCCGAACCCCGCCTCGGTCACCACCACATCGGCCAGGTGCAGGCCCAGCTTCGTCGCCATCACGCTGTTGCAACCATGCGCGATGTTGGCGAAAGGGCCGCCATGCACCAG
>CAXTJY010000416.1:1868-4368 GCA_964244395.1 uncultured Rhodovarius sp. | reverse complement strand
GGTGACCATCGGCTTTTCCGGGTCGAAGGGGATGGCGTTCTTGTTGCAGGTCAGATGCGCCCGCCCTAGCGCCGCCTCGGCCGCCTTGCCGGTCACCCGCTTCGGCCGCAGATCGACCAGCATGAGGTGGCTGTCGGTACCCCCGGACACGATGTTCAGGCCTTGCGCCTGCAATTCGCCCGCCAGCGCCCGCGCGTTGGCCACGACCTGCTTCGCATAGGCGCGGAAGTCGGGGCGTAGCGCTTCACCCAGCGCCACGGCCTTGGCGGCAATCACATGCATCAGCGGCCCGCCCTGCAGGCCGGGAAACATCGCCGAGTTGATCTTCTTCGCCAGCGCCTCGTCATTGGTCAGCACCATGCCGCCGCGCGGGCCGCGCAGGGTCTTGTGCGTCGTCGTCGTCGTGACGTGGGCGTGCGGTACCGGTGTGGGATAGACGCCCGCCGCCACCAGCCCGGCGTAATGCGCCATGTCCACGAACAGATAAGCGCCCACCGCATCGGCGATGGCGCGGAAGCGCGGGAAGTCGATCTGGCGCGAATAAGCCGAGCCGCCGGCGATGATCATCTTCGGTTGAGATTTCCGCGCCAGCCGCTCCACCTCGTCATAGTCGATCAGCCCGTCCTCGGCGCGCACGCCGTAGCTGACCGGCTTGAACCATCGGCCGGAGAAGTTGACCGGCGCGCCGTGCGTCAGGTGCCCACCCGCCGCTAGGTCCATCGCCAGAAAGGTGTCGCCGGGTTGGAGCAGGGCAAAGAACACCGCGATGTTGGCGCTGGCACCCGAATGCGGCTGCACGTTGGCGAAGCCGCAGCCGAACAGCTGTTTGGCGCGCTCGATCGCCAGCGTCTCGGCCACATCCACTACCTCGCAGCCGCCGTAGTAGCGGCGGCCGGGATAGCCCTCGGCGTATTTGTTGGTCAGGACGGACCCCTGGGCCTCCATCACCGCGCGGGAGACGATGTTCTCGCTGGCGATCAGCTCGATGCCGTCCTGCTGGCGAACCAGTTCGTCGGCCACGGTGGCGGCGATCGCCGGGTCGGCCTCGGCCAGGCTGGCCTGAAAGAAGCGGGCCGGAATGAACTGGGCGGTGGTCTCGTTCATGGCGCATGCCTTTCGATCTTGGCGACGCGCCGTGCGTGGCGGCCGCCCTCGTATTCGGTGGCGAGGAAGGTCAGCAGGGCGTCGGTGGCAACCTCGACGCCGATCATCCGGTTGCCGAAGCAGGCGATGTTGGCGTCGTTGTGCTGCCGCGTCAGCCGCGCCTCGGTGGAGTTATGCAGCACGGTGGCGCGAATGCCGGAATTGCGGTTGGCGGCGATGGCCATGCCGATGCCGGAGCCGCATACCAGCACGCCGAACCGGGCGGCGCCTGCCGTCAAGGCATCGGCCACCGGCCGCGCGAAGTCCGGATAGTCCACGCTTTCAGGCCCGTAGGTGCCGTGGTCGGTCACGGCGTGCCCAGCCGCTTCCAGCACCGCGAGCAGTTGCTGCTTCAGTTCCAACCCCGCATGGTCGGCGCCGAGCGCGATGGTCAGGGGTTCCATGGCGGCGCGGATAGCACGGCGGGCGCCGCCGCGAAATGCCGCTATGCGCGCCCCGATCGCCGCCCTAAGCTTTCTTCAAGAAGACTGCGGGCGGGAAACGAAGTTGCGATTGTCGAACCGGATTTCGGGCGGCGTGCTGATGGCGTTGGGCGCGGCCGCGGCCTGGGGCGGCTCCCGCCTGCCGCCGGTGCCGGGGCAGGATGTAGGGCCCGCCGCCTTCCCCATGTTGATTGGCTTCGGCCTGGTAGGCTGCGGCGCGCTGATCGCACTGGGCATCGGCCAGAGCTTCGAGGTGGACGAGGCATCGCAGCCGCTCAACCCGCGCATCCTGGTGCCGCCCGGGCTGCTCCTCTTCTACGTGCTGGCGGCCAACACGCTGGGCTTCCTTCTCACTGCCGCGGTGATGGTGCTGGTCGCCGCCTTCGCGCTCGGCGCCCGGCCCCGCCTGGCCCTGGCTATGGCCGTCATCGCCCCGCCGCTGGTGCATGCGGTCTTCTACAAGCTGCTGCGGGTGCCGCTGCCCGCGGGCATCCTGTCGGCGCCCTGGGCATGAATGACCTGTACGACGCCGTCCGGATGGTGCTGGCCACGGATGTGCTGATCGCCATCATGGCCTCTGCCGTCTACGGCTTGGTGGTGGGCTCGCTGCCGGGGCTTTCGGCCACCATGGCGACGGCGCTGCTGGTGCCGGTGACCTTCTGGCTCAGCCCGATCGCGGCCATCGCCACCATCATCACCGCGTCGGCCATGGCGATCTTCTCCGGCGACATCCCGGGGGCTTTGCTGCGCATCCCAGGCACCCCGGCCTCCGCTGCCTATACCGACGAAGCCTACGCCATGACCCGCAAGGGCCAGGCGGAAACCGCGCTCGGGGCCGGGCTGGCCCCGCTGCGGGCGGCGCTGCTGGACCGGCGCGGCGGGCTGGCGCCCTGCGCATTCCCCGGCGCGCCGCC
>CAXTJY010000416.1:0-1858 GCA_964244395.1 uncultured Rhodovarius sp. | reverse complement strand
GAGCTGGCGCTGGGCGCCGGCCTTTGGTTCTCCGCCATCGGCGGCATCGTCGGCACGCTGTCGCTGATGCTGATGGCGCCGCTGCTGGCGGAAATGGCGCTGTCCTTTTCCAGCTACGAGTATTTTTGGCTCGCCCTGCTGGGGCTGATGTGCGCCACGCTGGTCGCCCGGTCCTCGCCCATCAAGGCCATTGCCAGCATGCTGCTGGGGCTGCTGGTGGCCTGCATCGGGCTGGAGAACCCGGCCGGCGTGCCGCGCTTCACCTTCGGGCTGACCGACCTGCTGGGTGGGATCGAGCCGATCCCGGCGCTGGTTGGCGTCTTCGCCGTCTCCGAGGTGATGCGGGCGATGGCGTCGGCCGAACCGCCCAAGCTGCCGCCGCGGAAATTCGGCTCGATCCTGGCCAACCAATGGGTGCTGACGAAGCGGTATCAGTTCCAGATGTGGCGGGGCAACGTCATCGGCATCATCATCGGCGTGCTGCCCGGCGCGGGAGCCGACATGGCGGCCTGGGTCAGCTACGCCATGAGCAAGAAGTTCTCTAAGACGCCGGAGCTGTTCGGCACCGGCCATCCGGAGGGGCTGGTGGAGGCCGGGGCGTCGAACAACGCATCGCTGGCCTCGGGGTGGGTGCCAAGCCTGCTGTTCGGCATCCCGGGCGACACCATCACCGCCATCGCCATCGGCGTGCTGTACATGAAGGGGCTGAACCCTGGCCCGACGCTGTTCACCGAGCGGGCGTCGTCGATGTACGCGCTCTACATCATCTTCATCCTGGCCAACATCATCATGATCCCGTTGGGGATCGTGATGATCCGGCTGGCTTCGGTGGTGCTGCGGGCGCCGCGTTCGGCGGTGATGCCGGTGATCCTGCTGCTGTGCGCGGTGGGCAGCTTCGCCATCGGCAACAACCCGTTCTCGGTGCTCATGGTGGGCGCCTTCGGGTGCCTGGGCTTCGTGATGGAACGGCAGGGGTTTCCGGTCGCCGCCCTCGTGCTCGGCATCGTCATGGGCAACATGGTCGAGCAGAACTTCGTCACCTCGCTGATCAAGAGCGACGGCGATGTGCTGCCCTTTTTTGAGCGGCCGGTTTCCTCGGTGCTGGCCGCTTTCACCCTGGGCGCGCTGCTGTGGCCGCTGGGGGTCTGGGTCTGGAATCGCTTCAGAACGAACAACAAGGAAATCATCACATGATGGAACGTCGCACCCTTCTGGCCGCCAGCACCGCCTTGGCCGTGCCCGCCATGGCGCAGCCGCGCTGGCCGGCCCGCCCCGTGCAACTGCTGTGCCCCTGGGCCGCGGGTGGCGGCACGGATGCGGTCATCCGCATCATCGCGCAATTGCTGGAGCGGGAGCTGGGGCAGCCCTTCAACGTGGTGAACCGCACCGGCGGGTCGGGCGTGGTGGGGCATGTGGCGCTCGCGACCGCGGCGCCGGATGGCTACACGCTGGGCATGATCACCGCCGAGATCTGCATGCTGCACTGGCAGGGGCTGACCGAAACGAACTACCGCAACTTCACCCCGTTGGGGCTGATGAACAACGACCCGCCGGGGGTGCTGGTCAATGCCGGCTCGGCGCATCGTACGGTCAACCAGCTGGCGGATGCGATCAAGGCGTCGCGGCCGGGGCAACTGAAGGCCAGCGGGACCGGACAGGGCGGCATCTGGCACCTGGCGCTGGCCGGCTGGCTGGATGCGATGGGGCTGCGGGCGGACCATGTGCGCTGGGTGCCGAGCAACGGCGCGGCGCCGGCGATGCAGGATCTGGCGGCGAACGGGCTGGATTTCTGCACCAACTCGCTGCCCGAGGGCCGCGCGATCATCGATGCCGGGCGGGCGCGGGCGCTGGTAGTGAT
>CAXTJY010000415.1:575-4381 GCA_964244395.1 uncultured Rhodovarius sp. | reverse complement strand
ATGACCGGGATCGTCACCGCCTCCTTCACATTCCGGATGAAGTGCCAGTCCGCCGTGCCGGTATAGAGCTGCTGCCGGGTGCGGCCGTGAATCGTCAGCATGCGGATGCCGCATTCCTGCGCGATGCGGGCCAGGCTGGGCGCGTTGAGGCTCTGGTGGTCCCACCCCATGCGCATCTTCAAGGTCACCGGCACATCGACGGCGCGCACCACGGCCTCCAGGATGGCGGCGGCGCGCAGCTCGTCGCGCATCAGCGCGGAGCCGGCGGACTGGCCGACCGCCACCTTCTTCACCGGGCAGCCGAAATTGATGTCGACGATGGCGGCGCCCAGCGACACCACCAGCCGAGCCGCCTCCGCCATCACCTGCGGATCGCAGCCAGCCAGCTGGGTGGAGGCTGGTTCCCCCCCATTGGCATCCACATCGGCCATCATCAGCGACTGCCGGTTCTGCCGGATCATCGCCTGGCTGGCGATCATCTCCGACACCACCAGCCCCGTCCCCTCGGCGCGGGCGAGGCGACGGAACGGCAGGTCGGTCACGCCCGACATCGGCGCCAGGATGACCGGCGTCTCGATGCGCACGCCGGGTGCAAGCTCGATGGGCGCGAGGGACGGGCTGCCTAACATTCAGGCAGACATACAGAACGTGGCGGCTAGGGGCAATCTTTCGCCGCGAAAGCTGATCGCCGTCACCCCCGCCCGGCTGCAACAAGCAGCGGAGCCTGCCAGAGCGGAACTATGCCCTGCGGCTGGTGGATGGCCGCCAACGGATTCTTCGTTCAGCGCACTTTGAAGGTACGACAGCTCCGCATGTCGCCCTCATCCCTTAACCACGCTGCCGCGTGCGATCGGACTGCGGATCAACTCGCGCGAAAAGTGCATATTGGTACCACGTCTTCGGCACGTCAGTGGCGGCCGGTTCAGGGCGGCTGAGGAGGTGTTGAGGACGAACTCGAAAGCAACGTCCCACACGGACTGTGTCGCGAGTTGCCCCCGGCCATCAGACATCGATGACGTAGCACACCTCGTTCTTGTCATTGTCGAAGGGTATCGGATCCCTGTTCAAGATGATTTCGATGAAGGTTGTGGTGAACGGCCGCAGCAAAGTCACCTTGGCCTCACCGAAGACCTTGGGCAGCGCCACCATTGCGTCCCAGGTTCCGCTGCCGGTCTTCTGTTCGCCACCCTCTGCATTGGCCTTTTCGCTGTGCAAGCCATGGTAGCCAACTAGCTTCGAACCGGACGATGCGATGATGCGAATATTGAGATCCGGCACCAAGCCCGCTTGGAACTTCTTGTACAGTTGGGTGATATTGACGTGGTAACAGCGCAAGCTCGGATCTGCCCTGTAGGGGTGGACGTCGTTCTCGATATGAAGTCGTCCGACAAGTGGGTCTAGGCCGGTGAAAAGCTCGATGAAATAGTCGTTGATGCCGTCGTCCCGTTCGTCACGAGCCCGCACCACGAACTGCTGCCAAAGCTCTCCAACATTCTCCAGCCTGGTCATTTCCGCTGACGTCACTTCGAGGGCAGAGGTCTGCCAGGCTTCAAACTCATCGTAGCTTTCCACCTTCAGCGCGGACAGGACCAGATCTGCGAGGGCACCCGAGGGCTCGCTGACAATCGTTCCGTGGTTCTTACCTGCGATGGGGTAAAATGGCATCGGCAGGACGCCTTGCCCTTCGATGTCGGTGGCCGAGAAACGTTCGCGGTCCGTTTGGTGAAGAACGCCCGGATCGCGAGCCAGGTTGATCTCGATCTTCTGGGTGTCCAGGGCAGCGCCTGCCCATCTGACTGTCCCATCACTGCCGGCGGTATTTGCAAGTGCGGACAGACCATCATAGGCATCCGTCCCGCACAGGATGAATACGTAAGGCGAGTCAGGCCCCCGAGTGAAGACTGGATTGGGCCCGAGCAGATCTTTCTTGGTGAGTTCCCAGGTGAATTTGGAGCCAAGCTCAAGTCCGTCCAGAATGGCGTCTCCGGCTTCCATGAAGTCTGGTCCCGGTATCCTGTTGCCCTTGAAGATGGCCCCGATCGTTCCGCGGCCTTTATGGGCAAGGGGTGAGCCATGTGTCGCTGGAGCTAAGGCGACCAGACGCTTGAGGCGCCGGGCTCGGGACTCGCCGCCGTAGGTCGAGAGCCAGGCACGAATGACAAGCATTCCGGTAGAGTGGACCACCGCGTCGAACACCTGGTCTTTCGCCCAGCCATCCATCGTCCGCAATGCTCGATCGAAGCCTTCTGCAATGTCCTTGATGGTCACTTCGTTGGTGAGAGATCGATATTCGGAAATACGAACTTCACCGGGCTCATATCCATGCGCGACCAGAACCTGCTTCCACGGAACCAACGAAATTCCCTTGTCGGAATATCCATGTATCAGAACCACCGGATTTCTGGCCATTGCACCGTTCCCAAGCCGAGAAGAATCATAATTCGACTGAGCGTGAATCGTCCATATACATTGTATTATTTGGGTAGAGATAGCGATCATGGTGACCCAGTTCGAAGACAACGCTCCGGTAGCGACCGAGGTGATTCGGACGGTCTCGACCAAGATTGCTCGACTGCGCCGACGGGCAACCTCGGGCGGAACGGCTTTCGGCTTGCCTATCGAACCATGCGGTGAAGACGGTTGGACAGATGTATCTGCGGCTTCCGCACACGCGCCGCGAGGAGCGAAAATGACTGGCTGTGGCCCCTCTTGATACGCGAGCCTATGTCGTGGAAGAAGACAGTGTCCGTTGCCCCTACGCCGTTGCATCTGAGACAAGTCGAAGCGATGCCCGCGTGGAAGTAATGCACTCGACCCATCCGTTCCGCCCTTTGCCGGCTCACTGACCGACTCCCATGGACATCGTCGCAATCCTCCTGGGGGCCGGCCAAGGCACGCGTTTCGGCTCGGCACGGCCCAAGCAATATCTCCAGCTTGCCGGCAAGCCGGTGCTGCGCCACGCCGCGGAGGCCTTGCTGTCCGAAGGTTTGATTGCGGCCATCCAGCCCGTCTGCCCCCCCGGCGAGGAAGCCACGCTGGCGACGATGCTGGCCGGCCTGCCCGCCCTGCCCCCGGTGCAGGGCGGCACCAGCCGCGCCGCCTCGGTCCGCGCCGGGCTGGCGGCACTGGCGGGTCGCGCGCCGGATGTCGTGCTGGTGCATGATGCGGCGCGGCCGGTGGTGCCGGCGGGCACCATCCCTGCCCTGCTCGCCGCGCTGGCCGAATCACCCGGCGCCATCCCCGCCCAGCCGGTCAGCGACACACTCAAGCGCGGCGAAGCCGGCCGCATCGCCGCCACCGTGCCCCGCGCCGGCCTCTTCCGCGCGCAAACCCCGCAGGCTTTCCGCTTCGCCACCCTGGTCGCCGCCCATGCGGGCGCGCCCGACGACGCAACGGACGACGCCGAACTGCTGGAACGCATTGGCGAGCCTGTCGCGCTTGTCCCCGGCAGCGAGCACAATGTGAAGATCACCTACCCGGAGGATTTGGACCGCGTGGCCATTGCCCCACAGCTTGTCTGCCGCGTCGGCACCGGCTTCGACGTGCATCGCCTGGTGCCCGGCCGGCCGTTGATCCTGTGCGGCATCACCGTGCCGCACGAGACCGGCCTTGACGGCCATTCGGACGCCGATGTCGGCATCCACGCGCTGTGCGACGCGATCTACGGCGCGCTGGGCGAGGGCGACATCGGCCGCCACTTCCCGCCCAGCCAGATGAAGTGGAAGGACGCGGACAGCGCGCAGTTCCTGGAACACGCCGCCGGCCGCATCGCCGCGCGCGGCGGCGTTCTCGCGCATGCGGATGTT
>CAXTJY010000415.1:0-565 GCA_964244395.1 uncultured Rhodovarius sp. | reverse complement strand
GGGCGGCCGGCTGGTGAACGCCGACGTCACGCTGATCTGCGAACGACCCAAGATCGGCCAGCATGCCCGCGCGATGGAGATCAGGCTGGCCGCGCTGCTGGGGGTCGATGTGGCGCGTGTCGGCGTGAAGGCGACGACAACGGAGCGGCTGGGGTTTGCCGGGCGCGAGGAGGGGATTGCGTGCCAGGTGGCAGTCAGCATCCTGATGCAGGACGGCTAAGTCACCCTCCGGCGTATCAAGGGCTGAGTTCCCTCAGGGAGGTCAGCTTGGTGGCCATGTACAGATCTTCGCGCGCCCGGCGCGGCAGCGCGCTCAAATCTCCACCTGGCTCCCCAGCTCCACCACCCGCCCCGGCGGCAGCCGGAAATACTCGGTGGCTGAGCCCGACAGCCGGACCATCACCTCGAACAGCACCTCCTGCCAATGCGGCATCCCCGGCCGCGCCGCCGTCACCAGAATCTGCCGGCCCAGGATGTAAGAGGTCGCCATCGGGTCGGCCCGCCAGGCCTCGGGCAACAGTGCCAGGGCGCGCGGCACGTCCGGCTCCTCCATGAAACCGAACTT
>CAXTJY010000414.1:0-4392 GCA_964244395.1 uncultured Rhodovarius sp. | reverse complement strand
GCCGATCACGGTCGCGCCGAGATGCTTGGCCCACTGGCACAGGATGAGGCCGACGCCGCCGGCGGCTGCGTGCACCAAAATGGTTTCGCCGCGTTTGACCGGGTAGGTGCTGTGCAGCAGGTACTGTGCCGTCATGCCCTGCAGCATCATCGCCGCCGCGGTCTCGCTCGACAGGGCGTCGGGTAGCTTCACCAGCCGGTCGGCCTTGATGCAGCGGCTCTGCGCATAGGCGCCGATGGGGCCGGATGCGTAGGCGACACGGTCTCCCACCGATACCTCGGTCACCCCTTCGCCCAGCGCATCGACCACGCCGGCGCCCTCCATGCCGATGATCGCGGGCAGCGCGGGCGCCTTGTACAGGCCGGTGCGGAAGTACACGTCGATGTAGTTCAGGCCCACGGCATCCTGCTTGATGCGGGCCTCGCCGGGCTTGGGTTCGGCCCGGGGCAGCTCCTCCCACACCATCTTCTCGGGGCCGCCATATTCATGGACTCGGATGGCATAGGTCATGGCTGCGGGTTCCGCCGTTCGAGATCGAGAAGGTAGCGTTTGGTGGTCACCCCTTCGTGGCCGGAATAGCCGCCGATGGAGCCATCCGCCGCCACCACGCGGTGGCAGGGGATGATGATGGGAATGGGGTTGCGGCCGTTGGCCTGGCCCACGGCGCGCGGCCCGGATGCTAGCACGCGTGCGACGTCGATATAGCTGCGGGTCTCGCCAGGCGGAATGGCGCAGAGCGCGTGCCAGACCCGGCGCTGGAAGGCAGTGCCGTGCGGCGCCAGCGGCAGGTCGAAGCTGGTGCGCAGGCCGTCGAAATAATCCTGCAATTGCTCGCGCGCGGCGGTCAGGACTTGGGTGGATTCCTGTCGATCGACGCGACCCCAATCCAAAGCAACGATGGCGCCGTCCTCCTCGGACAGGGTCAGGTCGCCCAGGGGCGTGCGGAGGGAGAGTTGCGGCATTGTTGCGGGGTGTTTCCAGGCGTGATGCAGCACCCGGGCCGGGGGGGCGTCAAGCGGGGGGTGCCAAGCGCCCGGGGCATCGCTACATGCGGGACACACAGGAGCCGCCATGCAGTCCGACCCGCCGCCATTCTACGATGCGCATATCTTCGTCTGCACCAACCGGCGCCCTGATGGACACCGGCGCGGCAGCTGCGCGGCGCGGGGCAGCGAGGCGCTGCGCGACTACATGAAGGCGCGGGCGAAGGAGCTGGCCATCCCCGACATCCGGGTGAATTCGGCGGGCTGCCTGGAGCGCTGCGAGTTCGGGCCCGCCCTGGTCATTTACCCCGCGGGCGTGTGGTACCGGCCGACGACGACTGCCGACATCGATGAAATCCTGGCCGTGCATGTGCAGGGTGGCGGAAGGGTGGAGCGGCTGATGCTGACGGAGAAGGACGTCGTCTGACACCATCTTTGCACTGGCCAGCGGGGCGGGGCGCGCAGCTGTCGCGGTGATCCGGATGTCCGGCCCGGGGGCCGGGGCGGTGCTGGATGGTTTGTGTCGCCGCCCGCCGCCGCGGCGGGCGTCGGTTCGGCTGCTGCGGCATGCGGGCGAGGCGCTGGACCAGGCATTGGTGCTGTGGTTTCCCGGCCCCGCCAGCTACACCGGCGAGGATTGCGCCGAGCTACAGCTGCATGGCGGCCCGGCGGTGATCGCGGCAGTGGCGGATGCGCTGGTGGTGCTGGGCGCGCGGCCGGCGGAGCCCGGCGAATTCACCCGCCGCGCCTTCCTGCACGGCAAGCTGGACCTGACGGCGGCGGAGGGCATCGCCGACCTGATCGATGCCGAGACGGAGGCGCAACGCCGGCAGGCGCTGCGGCAGGCCGGCGGCGCCCTGGCGGCCCGGCACGCCGCCTGGTCCGACCGCCTGGCCCGGCTGCTGGCGCGGCAGGAGGCGTTCATCGAGTTCCAGGACGAAGATCTGCCGGAGGGGTTGCACCAGGCGGTGGCGCGGGAGGCCGCCGCATTGGGGGTGGAGTTGTCAGCGGAGATCGCGGCCGGCAACCGGGGCGAGGCGCTGCGCGAGGGCCTGCGTATCGCCATACTGGGCGCACCCAACGCCGGAAAATCGTCGCTTCTCAATGCTTTGGCGGGGCGCGACGCCGCCATCGTCACGCCGCAGCCGGGGACGACGCGGGATGTGGTGGAGGTGCGGCTGGTCATCGCCGGCGTGCCCGTAAGCCTGGCCGACACGGCGGGGCTCCGGCGCACGGAGGATGCGATCGAGGCCGAGGGAGTACGTCGCGCCAGGGTAGCAGGCAGGGCTGCGGATCTGGTGATGGCGGTCTTCGCCGCCGATGCCGCGCCGGATGCCGAGACGCTGCGGCTGGTGGAGGAGGGCGCGCTCGTGGTCGTCAACAAGATCGACCTCGCGCGCGCCCCACTGGCCGGGCTGGAGGTGTCGGCGGTGAGCGGGGCCGGGCTTGAAGAACTGCGTACGTTGCTGGAAGAGCGCGTCGCCGGGATGGCTGGCCTCAGCCAGGCGGCAGCCCTGACGCGGCCCCGGCACCGGGCGGCACTGGCGGAGGCGGTGGCGGCGCTGGATGGCGTGGCCGAAGCCGTGTTGCCCGAACTCGCGGCCGAGAGCCTGCGGGCTGCGCTCCGAGCGCTCGGCCGGCTGACCGGGGCTGTGGGCACGGACGCAATCCTCGACCTGGTGTTTTCCGAGTTCTGCATCGGCAAGTAAGCGACTATACCCCCGCCATGAGCGACAGGTCCTTCGACGTGGTGGTGGTGGGCGGCGGCCATGCCGGCTGCGAGGCGGCGGCGCGGCGGCGCGTTGCGGTGCACGGACGCTGCTGCTGACGCAGAAGCGCGCCACCATCGGCGAAATGAGCTGCAATCCGGCGATCGGCGGCATCGGCAAAGGTCACCTGGTGCGCGAGATCGACGCGCTGGACGGGCTGATGGCGCGCGCGGCGGATGCGGCCGGAATCCATTTCAAGCTGCTCAACCGCAGCAAGGGGCCGGCGGTGCGGGGGCCGCGGGCGCAGGCGGACCGACGGCTGTATCGGGAGGCCGTGCAACGATTGCTGGCCGAGACGGACAATCTGGAGATCGAGGAGGGATCGGTCGAGGATCTGCTGGGCGATGCGGGGCAGGTCACCGGCGTGCGGTGCGCTGGGGGAGCAGAGGTGCGGGCTGGTGCCGTGGTCATCACCGCGGGGACCTTCCTGCGCGGCGTCATCCATATCGGTCACGAAACGCAGCCTGCCGGCCGGGTTGGCGACGCGCCCTCAGTGGGTCTGGCGTTGGCATTGCAGGCGCTGGGCCTTCCCATGGCACGGCTGAAGACCGGCACGCCGCCCAGGCTGGATGGGCGCACGATCGACTGGGGCGCGCTGGAAAGCCAGCCGGGCGACGCGGTGCCGGAGCCGCTGTCCTGGATGACGGAGCGGATCGAGAATTCGCAGGTTGCGTGCGGCATCACCTACACCAATCCCGCGGTCCATGACCTGATCCGCGACAACCTGCCCGAGAGCGCGGTGTATGGTGGGCGGATCGAGGGGGTCGGCCCGCGCTACTGCCCGAGCATCGAGGATAAGGTGGTGCGTTTCGCCGACAAGGCGCGGCACCAGGTGTTCCTCGAACCGGAGGGTCTGGACGATCCCACGGTCTATCCAAACGGCATCTCGACCAGCATGCCGGCGCACATTCAGGCCCGTATGATCGCCGCCATGCCGGGCCTGGAGAAGGCGGTGATCCTCCGGCCCGGATACGCGGTGGAGTACGATCATGTGGACCCCCGCGCACTGCGGCCGAGCCTGGAGGTTCGGGGCGTACGAGGCCTGTTCCTTGCGGGTCAGGTCAATGGCACCACAGGTTATGAGGAGGCCGCTGCGCAGGGCCTGATGGCAGGCTTGAATGCGACCCAGCGTGCCGGCGGCGCTGAACCTGACCGCATGCTGGGTCGTCAGGACGCCTATATAGGTGTGATGCTGGACGATCTGACGCTGCACGGCGTCAGTGAGCCGTACCGGATGTTGACCGCGCGCAGTGAGTACCGGCTGGCCTTGCGGGCGGACAATGCGGGCCTGCGTCTTACCGGCAAGGGGCGGGCCTGGGGGTGCGTGGGGACGGCGCGCGGTCAGCGGTTTGCCCGGTTTGAGCGTGAGGTCGATTGCGCTCTCCAGCGCGCCAGGCAAGAGGGAGCCACGCCGGCTGCTTACAGGGCGGCGGGCGTGGCGGTGAACCTAGACGGCCGGTGGCGCAGCCTGTTGGACGTGATGGCGTTGCCATCAACCACCGACGAAGCGCTGCTGCTCTTGTTTCCTTGGCTGGGCGATTTGCCGCCGTCCGTGCGGCAGCCGCTGCAGGCAGAGGCGCTATACGGCCCGTATCTGGCCAAGCAATCCTCCGATCTCAGGTTGTTAGAGCGGGAAGAGG
>CAXTJY010000413.1:0-4393 GCA_964244395.1 uncultured Rhodovarius sp. | reverse complement strand
ACCATCAGCCCGTGGTTGCGGACGACAACGGCGGTGGACCACACCGGGTCGATGCTGGCCAGGTTGGATTGCGGCGTGAATCGGAGTGGCCGGGAGGCGGGCTGCGCCACCACCGGCGCGGTCAGAGTGGCGGCGGTGATCGCCAGGGCATCTCGTCGGTTCATCGGTGATACTTTCCGCTGCGGATTGCAGGAGCATGCCGGTGCGGGTGGCGCGGCGCCAGGGCGGCGTAGGGCTTGCATCGAGTGAGAATGATGCAGGACTTGCTCGCCGCACCCTTTAATCCTGTCCCTCGCCGCGCTTGCCCGGGCCCAGTCCGCCTGGCCAAGGGGGCGGCCAATCGAGCTTCAAGTCGCCTTCGCCGCCGGCGGCCACCTCCGCAGGAGGCCGCGGCGAGTACCGCGCCGGACCGCGACAATGGCGACCAACTTGCGGACGGCAGTCTATGTGATTACAGTTAATTTCTGGAGCTTTGCCATGCCGCCTGAGGCGTCGTCCCCCCTATTACTCTGGATCAAGCGCAGCTTCCGTTCTTTGCTGAGCCTCGTCGTTCTGTTCGCGACACTCGTTGGAGTGGCCAACAGTCTGATCCAGTTTGGCGTCAACATCGAGAAGCTGAACGAAGCGATTTGCGGTTTCAAGAGAGTAACGGGTTACGCGATTTCCGAGTGCGTCGAAGTCCCGCAACCCAATCCTGCGTCATCTGTCGCGTGGTCGCCAGCCCCGTCCCCGACTGACCCGTCGGTCCCAAATCCATCCGCGCGCCCTGTCAGTCCGGCGACCACTTCGCCACCGACACAGACTTCACCAACTTCGCCCAGCGGTGCAAACCGCCCCGCGCCCACCCGGCCGACGGCCGAGTCCCGCCGATTCAACGGGCAAGGCTGGATCTACGACGTCTTCTACTGTGAAGCCTCGGATGGTGACGTCATCCGCGCGATACAGGAGTCGAACGACGTCGCTCGAATCCTGCGCTCCCAGGACAACATCCGCGCGGTCAACGAACGAGGCTGGGGTCGTTCCAATCGACTGCAGAATATCAGGGGGGTCATCTACAACAGCACCCTGTTCCACGAGTACGAAATTAGGGCGACCGGCGCCCGGATGGAGGTCGCGAGCCAATTGGTGGCCTTCTTGAACGGAAGAACCCAGTCACCCAACAATTTCCGCCTGGTCGATGGCGGGCCAGAGGTGCCGTATTACTTGTCCCTGGTCATCTGTCCGGGTTTGCAGCAGCGGTGAATTGTCAGGCCCACCGGTAAGGGGCGGGCGCTGATCGCGAGGCCTGTGGCAAGCGCTAAATTCCCGGCCGCCGGGCCCGGAACGCCGTGGCCCGCTCAAACGCATACCCCGCCGCCAGCACCCCGGCATCGTCGAACGGCTTGCCCACGATCTGCATCGATACCGGCAAGCCACCCTCGCCGAAGCCGGTGCACAGGCTCAGCGCCGGCCAGCCCGTCACGTTGAAGGGGATGGTGAAGTTGGGCATCTCCAGGCTCGACCACTTCGGCACCGAGCGGATTGGCGGCGCTTCGCCGACGACGGCGGCCGTGACCAGCAGGTCCACGCCCTTGGTCGCCGCCAGGGTGCGCGCGATGAGGGCGCGCCGCCGACGCTGCGCCTGCAGGTAGTCGGCGCCGCTCAGCAACGCGCCCAACGCCAGGCGATGGCGCAGGAATTCACCATATTTCTCCGGGCTCGCCCGCATCCAGTTCTCATGGATGGCGAATGCCTCGGCGATCAGGATGACCCAGCCGGTGGCGTTGAACTCGGCCAGCGGCGGCAGTGTCACGTCGGTGACGGTGGCGCCATCCGCCTTCAGCACCATCAACGCCTCCTCGATGCCCTTCAGCGTGGCCGGGCTGACGGGGTTGTCGGTCTCGTGGAAATGGCGGACCACGCCGATGCGCTTGCCGCGCACGCCTGCGGCCAGCGCCGCGTGGAAGTCCGGCACGGGTCGGTTTGCGCTGGCAGGGTCCGCCGGATCGTGCCCGGCCATGGCCTGCAACAACAACGAAACGTCCTCCACCGTCCAGGCCATCGGCCCGGCGTGGTCCAACGTCTGCGCCAGCGGCAGGATGCCGGTGCGCGGGCACAGCCCATAGGTCGGCTTGATGCCGGCGATGCCGCACAGCGCCGACGGCCCGCGGATGCTGCCGCCGGTGTCGCTGCCTGTGCCGCCCATGATGATGCCGGCCGCCACCGCGGCCCCGGTGCCGGAGCTGGAACCGGCGGTGAAGCGCTCGGTGTCCCACGGATTGCGCGCCGGCGGCCAGGGCAGGTCGAAGCTGGGGCCGCCAAAGGCGAATTCATGCGTAGCCAGCTTGCCAATGGAGACGCAGCCGGCCGCCGCCAGCGTCCGCACCGTCGTCGCGTCGTGTTCCGGCACGAAGTGTTCGAGCTGCGCGGAATGCGCCGTGGTGGTGATGCCGGCGGTGCAGTAGATGTCTTTATGCGCGATGGGGATGCCGTCCAGCTTCCCGCGCAGCGCCCCCGCCATCTGCCGGGCCTCGGCGGCGCGCGCAGCTGCCAACGCGGGCTCCGGCGTCATCCGGATGAAGGCGTGCAGCTGGTTGTTCAGCCCCTCGGCGCGATCCAGGCTGGCCTGTGTCAGCTCGACGGGGGAAAGCTGCTTCGCGGCGATCAGCGCGGCGGCTTCGGCAATGCTGTGCATCAGCGGTCCGCCGCGAAGGTTACGGCCGGTTCGGCCTCGGGTGGGATCGCCGGCGTGCGGATGAGTTCCAGCATCGGCGCCAGCTTGGCATAGGCGCCGGCGAGGTCTGCGTGTTCGGCGCTGCCCAGGGTGATGCCGGCGGCCGCCAGCCGCGCCGCGATGTCGTCCGATGTCATGCGCATTCTCCTTATCTCAAGGCGCCATGGTGCGGCCATCGGCGGTCCGCGGTCCACCACGTCACGCCCGGCAACCATTCCATGTGCGGCGCCCATTGCACAAACTTGCATCGGCGGGGCCGGGAACCGCACCGTCGTCATCGGTGCCATCTCGACCAACGCGCCAGGGTTGCTGGCCTTTGACACTGACGTTTGAAGGACCGGTGGTTGCGCGCCATCGCGCCACCGGTCTAGCTTCCTTCCCAAGCGGGCGAGACCCGCATCGGGAGGGCTACGGATGAA
Organism: uncultured Rhodovarius sp.; assembly: GCA_964244395.1. Classification (GTDB taxonomy): domain Bacteria; phylum Pseudomonadota; class Alphaproteobacteria; order Acetobacterales; family Acetobacteraceae; genus Rhodovarius. Next base: position 1,261 of record CAXTJY010000413.1, on the reverse strand, counting down.
GGTGGGCGAAGCGATCGCGGAGATCATGCGTCGTGAGGGGATCGAAATCCTCACCGGCTACCCCGTGAACCACCTGATCGAGTTCTACGCCGCCATCGACATCCGCCCTGTGATGGTGCGGCAGGAGCGCATCGGCCTGCACATGGCGGACGCCATCTCGCGCGTGACGTCCGGCCGCACGCTCGGCGCCTTCTGCATGCAGCACGGACCGGGCGCGGAGAACGCCTATGGCGGCGTCGCGCAATGCTATGGCGAGAGCGTGCCGGTGCTGGTGCTGCCCATGGGCTATGCCCGGCGCATCGCGCATATCAAGCCGAACTTCTCCTCCACCGTGCAGATGACGGGCATCACCAAATCGACCGAGCAGGTGATGCTGGCCTCCGAGGTGCCGGCCATCATGCGCCGCGCCTTCTCCCGCCTTCGCAATGGCCGCGGCGGACCGGTGCTGGTGGAGATTCCCACCGACATGTTCAACGAGGAGCTGCCTGGCGAGCTGGTCTATGAGCCGGTCCTGACGGCCCGCTACGCGCCGGACCCGGCGGATGTGAAGCGTGCCGCCGCCGTGCTGCGGGAGGCGAAGAACCTGGTGATCTACGCCGGCACCGGCGTGCATTGGGCCAAGGCGTGGCCGCAGCTGAAGGCGCTGGCCGTGAGGCTGGGCGCGCCCGTGACCACCTCGCTGGGCGGCAAGTCGAGCTTCCCTGAGGATCATCCGCTGGCGCTGGGCGCGGCAGGGCTGGCCTCGCCGGCGCCGGTACGCCACTTCCTCGATAAGGCCGATGTGATCTTCGGAGTGGGTTGCTCCTTCACCGAGACCAGCTTCGGCGTGCCCATGCCGCCGAAGGCCAATCTCGGCGTCCGCATCATCCACGCGACGCTGGACCCCGACCATCTGAACAAGGACGCCCGGGTCGAGATCGGCCTGGTCGGCGACGCCGCGCTGACGCTGGACGCGCTGCTGGCCGAGCTGGATATCGCCGCGCGCGACGCCGCCCCGGTGGCGGCGGAAATTGAGAGCATTCGAGCCCCCTGGCTCGCGCAATGGGCGCCGAAATGCGACAGCGACGACGCGCCGCTAAACCCCTACCGCGTGCTGCGCGACCTGTGGCGCACCGTCGATGTGGACAACACCATCATCACCCACGACGCCGGCAGCCCGCGCGACCAGCTCAGCCCGTTCTGGATCAGCCGCACCCCACTCAGCTACCTCGGCTGGGGCAAGACGACGCAGCTCGGCTACGGCCTGGGCCTGGCCATGGGC
>CAXTJY010000412.1:3975-4396 GCA_964244395.1 uncultured Rhodovarius sp. | reverse complement strand
CAGGGCAGCATGCGCATCCTGGCCATCCTGGAGCGGAACCGCTGGGCGCGCGCGCCCGACCTGCGCACCGCGATCGAGCAGGGCTTCGCCACCACCGCCGGCTCGGCCCGCGGCTTCGCCCTCCCCGCCGCGACACCCGAACCCATGCAACGGCGCTGGGAGGAGGCGGTGCGCGCCACCGCCGCCGACCCCGAATTCCGGGCCCTGGCGGAACGCGACTACCTCATCGTGCGGCACATGGACCGGGCGGAGATGACGCATTTCGTGGCCGACCAGCTTGTCGAATACGGCACGATCTGGCGCACGACGCCGTGGCGCCGATGAGCGCGGGCCCCTCGACCGTTGCCCGCCCGATCGAGCTGCTCCCGGCCGACGTGATCGATCCCGTATACCGGCCGGCGCTGACGCCCTGCACCCCCCC
>CAXTJY010000412.1:0-3965 GCA_964244395.1 uncultured Rhodovarius sp. | reverse complement strand
AGAACCCAGCCTTGCCCAGTGTGAACATCAACGCCGATATCGGCGAAAGCTTCGGCGCCTGGAAGAAGGGCAACGACGCCGCGGTGATGCCGCTCATCAACAGCGCCAACATCGCTTGCGGCATGAGCGCCGGCGATCCCACCGTGATGCACGAGACCGTCGCGCTCGCCCTCGGCCTCGGCGTCTCGATCGGCGCCCATCCCGGCTTCAACGACATCTGGGGCTTCGGCCGCCGCGCCATGGCGATGCGGCCGCGTGACATCGAATACCTTGTCGCCTACCAGATCGGCGCGCTGATGGGGATCGCGGCGATGCACGGAACCCGGGTCACCCACGTCAAACCGCATGGCGCGCTGCACAATGTCGGTATCGTGGACGCCGACGTGGCCATGGCGATGGCCCGCGGCGTGCAGGGCGTGGATCGCGACCTGATCTATGTCGGCCTGGCGCATTCGCAGATCGAGAAGGCCGCGCGGGCCTGCGGCATGCGCTTCGCCGTGGAGGGGTATATCGACCGGATGTACGAGGACGACGCCAACCTCGCATCCCGCACCCTGCCCGACGCCGTGCACAAGGACCCCGCCGTGGCGGCGCGGCAGGTCGTGGCGATGGTGGTGGACCGCGTCATCATCACCCGCGGCGGCAAGCGCATCCCGGTGGAGGTGGACTCCCTCTGCCTGCATGCCGATGAGCCGACCGCCGAGATGGTCGGCAGCGCTGCCCGCCAGGCCCTGCTGAATGCCGGTGTCACGCTGAAAACCCTGCCGGAGATGGGCATATGAAAATGTACCGCCGCGCCCTGCCCGGCCTGCTGGGCCTGGCCACGGCCGCCGAGGCCGCCGACTTCCCGGAACGCCCCGTCACCATCGCCAACGGCTTCGCCGCCGGCGGCTCGTCGGACATCGCAGCCCGCATCATGGCGCCACGCCTGACTGTGGCGCTCGGCCAGCCCGTGGTGGTCGAGAACCGGCCGGGTGCCGGCGGCTCGCTGGCGCTGGGCTGGTTGCGACGCCAGCCGGCCGATGGCTACACGATCATCATCGCCGACCCTTCCTCGTTGGTGATCGTGCCGCTGATGCAGCCGGAGACGGCGGGCTACCAGCCGACGCGGGACTTCGCGCCCATCGCCATGGTCGGCTCCTCGCCCATGGTGCTGGTGGTGCCGCCGGACCATCCGGCGACCGACGTGGCCTCGCTGGTCGCTTGGCTCGCGGCACAGGGCGGCCGCGCGGCCTACGCCTCCTCCGGCACCGGCTCAACCACGCAGCTTGCCGCCGAGCTTTTTCTGCAACGCGCCGCGGCGCGCATGGGGGCCGACCTGCCGGTCACCCACGTCACCTATCGCGGTGGCAGCCCGATGCTGGAAGCGGTGATGAAGAACGAATGCGCCTTCGGCTTCTCGGTGCTGAGCAGCGCGGCGGGGCATATCCGCGGCGGGCTGCTGCGGCCGTTGGCGGTCAGCTCCACGGCTCGGGCGTCGGTACTGCCGGCGGTGCCGACGATGGCCGAGGCGGGCTTCACCGATTTCGACCTGATCACCTGGTACATGCTGCTGGGGCCTCGGGGCGTGGCGCCGGACGTCGTGGCGCGCTGGGCTGGCGCGGTCACGGAGACGCTGGCCGATGCCGGGACGTTGGAGCGGTTGGTGCGCTCCGGGCTGGATCCGTCGGGGCCCGTGGCACCGGCGGCCGTGGCGGGGATGCTGCAGGCGGAGACCGCGCGTTACGGCGCCATCGTGGCGGCGGCCGGGGCAAGGCTGCGCGGCTGAGCGCCGCGGGCGGCTATGCGGCGACCGCCCCGAACGCCCTGCCTTCTTGCACCGCATGGCACGCCACCACAGTGGCCCCATGCGGCAGCAGTTCCGGCCGTTCCACCCGGCAGCGGTCATTCGCCAGCGGGCAGCGCGGATGGAAGGTGCAGCCGGGCGGCGGCGTGATCGGGCTCGGCACCTCGCCGCCCACCGGGGTGCGGTTGCGCCCCGTCATGTCGAGGTCCGGAATCGCTTCCATCAGCGCCCGCGTATAGGGATGCAGCGGCGCGTTGAAGAGCGTCTCCGCCGGCGCCAGTTCCACGATGCGGCCTAAGTACATCACGCCGATGCGGTCGCTGACCTGACGCACCACCGCGAGGTTGTGGCTGATAAACAGGAAGGTCAGCCCCAACCGGGTCTGCAGTTCCTTCATCAGGTTCAGGATCTGCGCCTGGACGGACACGTCGAGCGCCGAGGTGGGCTCGTCGCACACCAGAAATTCGGGGTTGGAGGAGAGCGCGCGGGCAATTGAAATGCGCTGCCGCTGACCGCCCGAGAACTCATGCGGGAACTTGATCGCATCCAGCGGCGACAGCCCGACCTGGCTCAGCAATTCGCCCACCCGCTTCTGCTGCGCGGCCCGGCCATCGACCAGTTTGAAGGCTACCAGCGGCTCGGCGACGATGTCCGCCACGCGCCAACGCGGGTTCAGCGACGCATAGGGGTCCTGGAAGATCATCTGCATCCGGCTGCGCTGCGCGGGGTCCGCGCGGGCGGCTGCCAGCGACTGCCCATCGAATCGCACCTCGCCGCGCGACGGGCCGTACAACCCCACCACCAGCCGCGCCACAGTGGATTTGCCGCAGCCGGATTCGCCCACCAGGGACAGGGTGGTGCCCTTCGGAATGCTGAAGGAAATGCCGTCCACCGCACGCAAGGTGCGCTTGCCTTCGCGGCTGAGCAGCCGTTGCAGGGCGGGGCGGGATACGTCGAAGAAGCGCGCGAGGTCGCGCGTCTCCAGCATGGGCGGGGCACCGGGAAGAGCGTCAGGCATGGTGCACCGCCTCCACGCCCACCGGTGCGCCGGGCGCATACAGCCAGCACGCCGCATCGGTCGGCCCCGCCGGCATCAAATCAGGCCGCTCCACCACGCAGCGGCTGAACACGCGCGGGCAACGCGGATTGTAGGCGCAGCCCTGCGGAATGGCGGACAGCCGCGGCATTGAGCCCTCGATGGCGGCCAGCTTCTCGACCCGACGATCCATCGGCGGAATGCTGGCCATCAGCCCGGCGCTGTAGGGGTGCCGCGCATGCTTCACCACCTCCCGCACAGGCCCAATCTCGACGATCCTTCCGGCGTACATGACGGCGACGCGGTCGGCGGTCTCGGCGATCACGCCCATGTCGTGCGTCACCAGCATCATCGCCGTGCCCTGGTCCCGCGCCAGGCCTTTGAGCAGAGCGATGACCTGGGCCTGAATGGAGACATCCAGCGCCGTGGTGGGTTCGTCGGCCACGATCAACTTGGGCTCCGCGCAGAGCGCCAGCGCAATCACCACCCGCTGCCGCATGCCGCCGGAGAACTCGTGCGGGTAGCTGTCGATGCGCTGCGCCGCGGCCGGAATGCCCACCCGGTCCAGCCATTCGATGGCGCGCGCCCGCGCCTGCGCCGGGTTCAGGGGTAAATGGGTGGTGATGGTCTCCACCAGCTGCCTGCCGACGGTGTAGAGAGGGTTGAGAGTCGTCAGTGGGTCCTGAAAGATGGCGCCGATCTGCCGGCCGCGGATTTCGCGCATCTGCTCGTAGCGCAAATTGTCGATGCGGCGGCCTTCCAGCAGGATCTGCCCGCCGGCGACGCGGCCCGGCGGCTCAAGCAGCCCGATGATGGCCGCGCCGGTCATCGACTTGCCGGCGCCGGATTCGCCGACCACGCCCAGCACCTCGCCCGGCGCGATGGAGAAGGACACATCATCCAGCGCCACCAGCGTGCCGCGCCGGGTGGGGAATTCGACGCGCAGATTGCGCACTTCCAGCAGCGCGCTCATCGCAGCTTCGGGTTCAGCGCGTCGCGCAGCCAGTCGCCGAGCAGATTCACCGACAAAACCATGATAATCAGTGCGATGCCGGGGAAGATGGTGATCCACCACTCGCCCGAGAACAGGAAGTCGTTGCCGATGCGGATCAGCGTGCCCAGCGAGGGCTGCGTCGGCGGCAG
>CAXTJY010000411.1:0-4402 GCA_964244395.1 uncultured Rhodovarius sp. | reverse complement strand
CTCTGCGCCCAGGCCGCCCTTCCGGCCCTCAAAGCCTCTGGCGGCGGCGCGATCGTCAACCTCGGCGGCATGTCCGCCCACACCGGCACCACCGACCGCGCCCACGTCGTCGCCGCGAAGACCGGCGTCATCGGCCTCACCCGAGCCCTCGCTCACGACCTGGCTCCCTTCTCAATCACCGCCAACTGCGTCGTTCCTGGCCTCATCGACACCCAACGCGGCGCCTCCGGCCACGGCAGCGCGTCGTTGGAGCGCGCCCGGGTCCCGCTGGCGGGCCGCCGCGGCCTGCCGGAGGAGGTGGCGGCGATGGTGCGCTTCCTGGTGGGGCCGGGCGGGCGGTATGTAACGGGGCAGACCGTGCACGTGAACGGCGGGGCGTTCCTGCCGTAATGTCCGCTCAGGGAGCGGCCAAGCCGATGACAAGCTGCATCGGCAGCACGAGCCGTAAGGAGCCAGGCAGCCGCACGAAGCCGTGCGCCGCATAGAAGTCCTCGGCCTTTTCCTCCAGCGCGTCGACGACGACCATCGAAGACCCGACCGTTCCCGCCGCCAGCAGCAACGCTGCAACGCATCGGCTAACAGGACGGCGCCCAGCCCGTTCCGCTGGTCCTGCCGCGCGACGGCCAGCCGCCCGGTCAGCGTGGCGCTGACGAGCGGGTAACGCGGCACGTGGTTGCGCGCAGACTCCGGGACCTCGCCCTGGACGAGCGTCATCGCGCACAGGGTGTAATATCCCAGGATACGATTCGGCTCGCCCGGCCTGGTCAGAACAAAAACCGCGTTCGCCTTCCGGCGCACATCCTGGCTCGCCTGCGTCCGAATCTAGCGATCGAGATTTTTCACCCCGCATGTGAACCCGGGGCGGCCATACCCTTCATTAAGAAGTCCGTAACGGAGCACATCCGCGGGTCCGCCTGCCATTCACCGCACGGCCCGGCGCTTATGTTCCGAAAAGGCCCGGCGCAGACGCTCGCTCGGTTCCGGAGGATTGACGAGAACGTCGAAGAACACAGCCCGGTCCTGTTCGGAGGGCACGAGCATCTCATGTTCTGCGATCGTCCGCTGGGCAGCGTCCGTCAATGCGGTCATGCAGAAGTTCGTGAGCTTACGCCGTTCGAGCCGGGCCGCCCGCTCGATCAACGCCATGGTCGTTTCATCGAGGCGAAAACCGCGCCGCGCTTCGCGCGGTCGCCGAACTGACCTGGGTGTTAAGTCCACGGTTTCCTCCATACTTCACTGTACGTCCACTTGACCAACAATTCGATTCAAACCGCCCGCACCCGCCCCCCCAGGATCGGCAACCGGTTGATCGCCAGCACCACCGCGAAGGTCACCAGCAGCAGGAACAGCCCCAGCACCGCGATCGCCCCCAGATCGCCGCTCTCGTTCAGGTCGTAGATCACCACCGCGATCACCTTCGTGTTCGACGTCGCCAGCAATATCGTCGCGGACAGCTCCCGGATCACGCCGATGAACACGATGCTCCAGGTCGCGATGATGCTGGTCCGCAATAGCGGCGCCGTGATCTGCCGCAGCGCCTGCATGCGCGAGGCGCCGAAGATGCGCGCGGCCTCCTCCAGCTCCACATGCAGCCCGCGCATCGCCGCCTGCACCTGTTGGAACCCCGCCGGCATCTCCAGCGTGAGAAACCCCAGCAGCATGATCCACAGCGTGCCGTACAGCAGGAACGGCGGACGCGAATACACCAGGAACAGCCCCACCCCCATCACGATCCCCGGCACCGCGATCGGCGCCATCGCCATGATCGGCAGGATCTGGTGCCCCGGCACCAGCCGCCGGCTGGACAGGTAGCCCACCACCAGCGCCAGCACCGTCACCCCCGTCGCCGCCCCCACACCCAGCAGCAGCGTGTTCACCATCGCCAGCCGGGTGCCAGAGAACTCCCACAGCACGAACCGCACGTGCCGGAACGACAGCGTCTCCCACGACAGCCCATCCGACAGCTTGTCCACCACCGCCGTCTTCAGCAGCGCGCCGTAGGGCAGGAACACCGGTGCGGCCATGATGACCAGGCACAACGCCAACGCCGGCCACCGCCACGCCCCGAGGCGCACGCGCCGCGCCGGGCTGTTCTTGCCGCCGACGACGACGTAGGACCGCCGCCCCAGCAGCCAGCGCTGCAACTGCAAGACCGCCAGCGTGACCAGCAGCAAAGGCAGCGCGGCGGCCGCGGCCAGGTTCGGCTGCGGCGGCACCTGGAACAGGCTCCATATCTTCGTCGTCAGGGTGTGGAAGCCTGCCGGCAGCGCCAGGATCGCCGGCGTGCCGAACAGGGTCAGCGCCTGCAGGAATGCCACCAGTGTTCCTGCCAGGATCGCCGGCAGCACCAGCGGCAGCGTGATCCGCCGCAGCGTCGCCCACCCGGCCCCACCGAGGATGTGCGACGCGTCCTCCAAATCCGCCGGGATCGTCTCCAGCGCGTTGGCCAGCAGCGTGAAGACGTAGGGGAAGGTGTAGCAGCCGACGCAGAACGCCACGCCCTCCACGGTGTAGATGTCGACGACGTAGTCGTACTCCTCCAGCCCCAGCAGCGCCCGCCCCCACTGGTTCAGCAGCCCGGTGTTGGGCGCCGCCAGCAGCTCCCACGCGACCGCGCCCAGGAATGGCGGGGTGACGAAGCTCGCCGTCACCAGCGCCCGGATCGCGTTCCGCCCCGGCAGGTCCGTCCGCGCCACCAGCCACGCCAGCGGCATCGCCACGACGCAGGCCCCCAGCGCCGAGGCCAGCGCGATCTGCAAGGTGACCACCAACGGCCGCCGCATCGTCACGTCCGTGAACAGCCGCACGAAGTTGGCGCCCGTCACCTGCCCGGCCGGGTCCGTGATGCTGTACCAGGCAAGCCACCCCAGCGGCAGCACGACCAGCAGGCACAGGACCAGCGCGATCGCCCCGAACAGCAGCAGCGACGCATCCAGCCGCCTCATCGCGCCAGCGCCCGCACCCGCCCCGGCGGCAACTGCACCTGCACCGCGTCCCCCGGTTCAGCCCGCACGTCCAGCGGCGCCAGGACCCGCAGCGTGGTGCCCGCCACATCGACCAGGTAGTCCCGCTGCGCGCCCAGGTAGGTGTGCCGCATCACCGTCCCCGGAAACACGTTCGGCCCCTCCGCCGCGCCCATCACCACCTCGTGCGGCCGGATCGACAGCACCGCCTGGTCCCCGGCGCCGGCCTCCCCCAGCTCCCACCCCACCGCCAGCGCGCCCACATGCGCCACGCGCCCGTCCCGCCGCCCGCGCAGGATGTTCGTGCCGCCGATGAACCGCGCGACGAACTCGCTCTCCGGCCGCTGGTAGATGTCCTCGGGCGAGCCCACCTGCTCCATCCGCCCCGCGTTCATCACCACGATCCGGTCGGCCGTCGTCATCGCCTCCAACTGGTCGTGCGTCACGTAGATCGTCGTGTAGCGGAACGCGTCGTGCAGCCGCCGGATCTCGAACCGCATCTCCTCGCGCAGGTTGGTGTCGAGGTTGGACAGCGGCTCGTCCAGCAGCAGCGTCTGCGGCTCCACCACCAGCGCCCGGGCCAGGGCCACGCGCTGCTGCTGCCCGCCCGACAGCTCCCCGGGGTAGCGCGCCGCCAGCTTCTGGAGCTGCGTGGTCGCCAGCATCGCATCCACCTTCCGCGCGATGTCCGCCTTCGGCAGCTTCCGCAGCGACAGCCCGTAGGCGACGTTCTCCGCCACCGTCATGTGCGGCCACAGCGCGTAGCTCTGGAAGATCATCGACATGTCCCGCTTCTCGGGCGGCAGCGCGAAGCCCGGTCCCGAAAGCTGCCGGTCCCCCACATGGATCGTCCCCGCATCCGGTGCGACGAACCCGGCCACCAGCCGCAGCGTCGTCGTCTTGCCGCACCCGGACGGCCCCAGCAAGCACACCAGCTCGCCGGGCTGGATCACCAGGTCGATCCCGTCCGCCACCGTCAACGGCCCATAGGCCTTCCGCACGCCTTGCAATCGGACGCCTGCCACGTCGTCTCCCTTCCTGCGCCGGCTCTATGGCCGGTGGGGGTATCTGAACACCAAGCCGCAAAGACGCAAAGCAGGCCTTTTCCCTTGGCGTCTTGGCGTCTTGGTGTTCAAAAGGCCCCGGCAACGACGCGGGGAAGCGAATGGCGAAGAAGGTCTATCCGGACGCAACGGCAGCGCTGGCCGGCGTGTTGCGCGACGGCATGCTCATCATGGCCGGCGGCTTCGGCCTGTGCGGCATCCCCGAGAGCCTCATCCTCGCCATCCGCGAGAGCGGCGTGAAGGACCTGACCGTCATCTCCAACAACGCCGGCATCGACGACGCGGGCCTCGGCCTGCTGCTGCAGACGCGCCAGATCCGCAAGATGATCAGCAGCTACGTCGGCGAGAACGCGACCTTCGCCAAGCAGTACCTGG
>CAXTJY010000410.1:3293-4403 GCA_964244395.1 uncultured Rhodovarius sp. | reverse complement strand
CGTGTAGGCTGGTAGGGGTAGCGCGCTGCTTCGAAGACATGCGCGTGCGTGTCGCAGGCGCCGTCAGGCAGGGCGAAGCCGGGTGGCCGGGGCGCCGGGTCCGGCCCCTGGCAGAAGGGAATGTCGTCCATCACTCCACCTGCGCGCCGGAAAGGCGGACCAGTTCGGCCCAACGAGGGATTTCCTCCCGCACGAAGCCGGCGAATTCGGCGGGGGAGGTGACGGCGGGTTCGGCGCCCAGGGCGGTCAGGCGCTCGCGAATGTCGGGCCTGGCCATGCCGCGGTTCAGCGTGGCGTTCAGGCTGGCCAGCATCGGCGCGGGCGTCGCCGTCGGCACGACGATCCCATGATACTGGGTCACCAGGTAATCGCTCAGGCCGCTCTCAGCCAGCGTGGGCAAGGCAGGCAGGGCCGTGGCGCGACGGGCGCTGGCCACCGCCAGGCCGCGCAGCAGGCCGGCATTGATCGGGCCGAGCAGGGTGGCGGTGGGCTCGAAGATCATCTGCACGCCCTGGCCCGCCAGCATGTCGTTCATCGCCGGCCCGCTGCCGCGATAGGGCACGTGCACGATCTCGGTCCCCGCCAGCCGGTTGAACAGCGCCAGCGCCATGTGCATGGCGGTGCCGTTGCCGGCCGAGGCGCAGTTCAGGCGGCCCGGCTGCGCCTTGGCCCGCGCGATCAGCCCGGCCACGTCGGTGACGCCCAGATCGGGCCGCACCGCCAGCACCAGCGGCCAATTCGCCACTAGGCCGACGAAGCCGAAATCGCGCAGCGTGTCATAGGGCTGCCGCGGGCTGATGGCATGGTTGATGGCCAGCACGTTGGTGTTGGCCAGGAACAGCGTCAGCCCATCGGGCGCCGCGCGGGCTGTGTTCTCGGCGGCGAGCTGGCCGCCGGCGGTGCCGCGATTTTCCACCACCACCGTGGCGCCACCCCATTCCTCGGACAGGCCGCGCGCGACCAGCGTCACCGGCTGACCTTGACCTGGGGCGCGATCTTGGGCAGCGCCTTCGTCGGCTGCTCGCCGGTGAGCAGGGGCTTCTTGCCGTTCGCGCCGAGCAGCGCGTCCCAGATGCGCTTGAGCATCGGACCGGCGCCCTTGGCTCCGGT
>CAXTJY010000410.1:0-3283 GCA_964244395.1 uncultured Rhodovarius sp. | reverse complement strand
CCCAGCGCGTCGGCGGTGCCGCCAGGCGGTGCGCCCACGATCAGGGTGACGGGGCGCGTGGGCTGCGCCAGCGCAGGCGTCGCCAGCAATGCCGGCAGGCTTCGTCGGGTGATGCGCATGGCGTCCTCCTGTTCTTGTCGTCAGCCCAGTTGGCCGGGGCCTGGGGCCGCCCAGCGGAAGCGTGCGAGCAGCTTCACCGCCTCATGCCTGTTGTCCGGCGCCGGCTCAAGCGCGGCGGCCAACGCGTCGATCTCGATCGCCTGCGCCTCGGTCACTTCGCGAGTGGTTTGAAACGCCACCGCCGGTCCCCAATGGTCCCACGGCAGCGCTTCGAGGCCGGCCAGGGCGGCGGCGTCGCGCAGCACCGAGCCGGCAAGCCACCACGCGCCGGCGATTCCGGCATGGGGCAGGCCGCAAAGGGCAGGGTCCAGGTCGCCAGCGCGAAAAGCCCGCCAGGCCGGCCCCGCGGTGAGGAAGCGCGTAAGGGGTACATCCGTGGAGTCGAAGTCGATGCCCAGCCCCTCGCGCGCCCGGCGCCCGAGCTGGCCGTCGAACATCCGCCACAACCCGTCGGCACGGAATTCGCACACCCAATGGTCCAGCCATTGGCCCTTGTTGAAGTAGGCCGCGAAGCCGACGCGCAGCCGGGCCTCGATGCCGCGCTGTCGCAGCGCGCTCATCGCCAGCATCGAGAAGTCGCGGCAGGTGACGTAGAGGTAGTCGCCGATCGCCCGATGCTGGTCGAGCGGCCGCGGGTCGCGCGCCAGCGCTGTGCCGAGCAGGGCGGCGGCGAGGCGCAGGCTGCGATCCTCCGCCGCCGCCGGCGGCACGGCGACGCCGATCTGCGGCGCGATGGCGTGGTGGATGACGAATTGCTCCAGCGTGTCGGCGATGACCAGCGGCGTGTCGCCCAACGCGGCCAGCGAGGCCGCGTGCGGCCCCGGATCGCTCCAGGCCGTGTGGAGTGAGTCAGGCCGACCGGTCACGCCATCGCACCTTGACCGGGCCCGATTCTCTCACGGCAGCAGGCCGGCCTCACGCAGAGCCCGCCGCATGCCGGGGTGAATCAGGGCCGGGTCGTCCAGCACGGCCGCCGTGTTCTCCAATGTCGTCTCGCTGGCCTGCGGCAACAGCCGCGCCATGTTGTCGTGTCCGCCGCGGATGGCGGCGGCGATGCGCAGGCCCAACGCCTCGTCCAGCCCCGGCCGGGCCAGCACCAGGCTCCAGGCGCCGACCGAGGGGATGGGGGCGTTCTGGCCCTGGTAGCTGCCGGGTGGCAGGGCCATCGGGCGAAGGTTGGCGTCGGCGGCCAGGATGGCGGCGCGCTCGGCGCCGTCGGGTGCCACGAAGCGCAGCCCGCGCGGATTGGCCGCCAGCGCCACGAAGCCCGGCCAGCCGGCGCCGCCGCCCCACAGCGCCGCCACCCTGCCATCCATCACCATGGCAGGCCCATCGCCGGCGCGGTCCAGCAGCACGGCGTCGAAGTCGCGCTCGATATCCAGCCCCAGCCCGCCCATCACCTGCCGCGCCAGCACGATGAAGCCCGAGCCGCGGGCGCCCCAGGCCACCCGCTGGCCGCGCAGCTGCGCGATGGAGGTGATCGGGCTGTCCGCCAGCACGCCGAACAGGCCAGGCTGGGCGTACATCGCCGCCATCAGCGTAGCGCCGCCGCTGCGCAGCGCCGCCATGGCGGTGTCGCCGGAGACCAGCGCCAGATCGACCTCGCCGCGCGCCAGCAGGCCAACATTCTCCAGGCTGCCGGCGGTGTTGCGGGGTTCGATGACTAGGTTCGGGTCGGCCGAGCGCAGCCCGGCCGCGAAGGCCGTGCCATAGGCCGGAAAGCCACCGCCCGGCGTGGCGGTGGCGAGGGAGACGAGGATATTGGGGTTGTCGCTCATGCCCAGTCGTGTAGCAGAAACCGCCATGGATATGCTCCCCCTGAACTTGCCGACCGCCCTGCCGCCAGGCTCCACCCTGGCGCGGCTGTTCTCCGCCCCGGTCCGCGACGGCCGGCTGGAATGGATTGGCCTGCGGCCCGAGCGCGGCGTGCCGATGCGGGTGGTGGAGTGCGCCAAGCTCGTCGCCGCCCGTGGCATCGACGGCGACCGCTACCGCACGACCCGCGACGGCGCCCGGCAGGTGACGCTGATCAACGCCGAGCATGTCGCGGCCGTCGCCGGCTATCTGGGGCTGGAGGCGCTAAGCCCGGCCATCCTGCGGCTCAACCTGGTGGTGCGCGGCGTCAACCTGCTGGCGCTGAAGGGCCGGCGCTTCCGGCTGGGCGAAGCCGTGCTGGAATACAGCGGCGAAGCGCATCCGTGTTCGCGGATGGAAGTGGCGCTGGGACCAGGCGGCTACAATGCGATGCGCGGCCATGGCGGCATCACCGCGCGGATCGTACAGGGCGGCGTGGTGCGGCTGGGCGATGCGCTGGAGCGGCTGGAGGATGCCGTCGGGGCGGGGGCCGCGCGCGGGTAGAACGCCGCGGAAGGGTCGCCGGGCGGCCAGGATCGGAGCGAGAGGCCATGGCGCAGAACATCTACGACACCTCGGCCTTCTTCGAAGGCTACAGCCAACTGAACCGCTCGCTGCATGGACTGGACGGCGCCCCCGAGTGGCCCGCCATCCAGGCCATGCTGCCGGAACTCCGGGGTCGGCGCGTCGTGGACCTCGGCTGCGGCTTTGGTTGGTTTGCCCGCTGGGCGCGCGGACAGGGCGCGGCCCATGTGCTGGGGCTCGATCTGTCGGAGAACATGCTGGCCCGGGCCAGGGCGGACACCGACGATCCAGCGGTGGAATACGCGCGGGCCGATCTGGAGGCCCTGGAACTGCCTGGCAAGGCGTTCGACTTCGCCTACAGTTCGTTGACCTTCCACTACATCGTCGATTTCGGCCGGTTGATGCGCAGGGTGTTCCAATCGCTGACACCCGGGGCGGCGTTCGTATTTTCCATCGAACATCCGGTCTACATGGCCTCAACTCGTCCAGGCTGGCTCATGCGGGAGGGTGGCGGCAGAAGCTGGGCCGTGGATCACTACGCGGTCGAGGGCGCACGCAGCACGGATTGGCTTGCCAAAGGCGTGGTCAAGCAGCACCGGACCCTGGGGAACACGCTGAATGCCCTCATCGCCGCCGGCTTCACCATTCGCGAGGTGCATGAATGGCACCCGACGCCGGAGGAGATCACCGCCCGCCCGGCGCTGGCGGAGGAAATGGTGCGGCCGATGATGGTGCTGATCTCGGCGCAGAAATAGGCTCAGACCAGCGCCTTCGCCGCGGCCGG
>CAXTJY010000409.1:0-4415 GCA_964244395.1 uncultured Rhodovarius sp. | reverse complement strand
GCCCTGCTTGGGCGCGGGCGAAGGCGTCGGCGCAGCCTTCGGCGCTGCGGATGTCGGCGGCGATCGGCACCACGGTGGCGGCGGGGGCGGCGGCGCGGATTTCGGCGGCGGCGGCTTCCAGGGCGGCCTCGCCGCGGGCGACCAGGGCAACGTGGCCGCCGGACTCCGCGAACATCTTGGCCATGGCGAGGCCGAGGCCCTTGGAGCCGCCGGTGATGAGGGCGGTGCGGTTGTCGAGTGTGATGTGCATGGGGGGTTCCTCTTTGCGGATCAGGGTAGGCCGATGGGCGAGGGTTGATCCAGGGGCGCGAGGCCAGCCATTCCACCCACCAGTCGGAGCGTTGACAGGCCGGCAGGCGCCTGCGAGCTTCGGTCCAGGGGGAGGACCGCGATCGCCCCGTGAGGCTTCGGCCCAAGTATCGCGTGCCACCTCCTGTGAGGAGTGGACGCCATGGCCGCGCCCGACACCATTACCCAGGCCCAGCTGGCCCGTCTCGTCGGTACTCCCGATGCGCCGATTGTGCTCGACGTGCGAGTCGATGAGGATTTTGCCGCCGATCCCCGCATGCTGCCGACCAGCCGCCGATATTCCCACCACGACGTCGCCGGCTGGGCGCCAGCCTATGCCGGCCTGTCGGTTGCCGTCGTCTGTCAACGCGGGCTGAAGATCAGCCAGGGCGTGGCGGCATGGCTGCGCCATCACGGCGCGAGGGCGGAAGTCCTGGAACACGGCTTCGATGGCTGGAGGCAAGGTGGTGGTCTGTTGCTCAGCGCCGACCATTCGCCGCCCCGCGATGCACAGGGCCGGACGGTCTGGGTCACCCGCTCGCGCCCCAAGGTGGACCGGATTGCCTGCCCATGGCTGATCCGTCGTTTCGTTGACCCCGGGGCCGTCTTCCTGTTCGTGGCACCCTCCGAAGTCTCGCCGGTGGCCGAGCGCTTCGGCGCCACGCCCTTCGACATCGAGGGGGTGTTCTGGAGTCATCGGGGCACCGACTGCACGTTCGACACCATGCTGGCCGAGTTCGGCCTTGTCGCGCCGGCACTCACCCGCCTCGCCGCCGTCATCCGCGCCGCCGACACCGCGACGCTCGACGCGGTTCCCGAGGCGGCCGGGCTGCTCGCCGTATCGCTCGGCCTCTCCCGCATGTACCGGGAGGACCTGGCCCAGCTGGACGCCGCGATGGGGGTCTATGACGGCCTCTACCGCTGGGCGCGCGACGCGACGCGGGAGACCCATAACTGGCCGGCGGCGGCGCCCGGGCGGTGACAAAACCTGGCCTCGCGTCCCCGCCGATGCCGACACTGGCCGAGGCCGTGTGGGTGTGGCTGCGCATCGGCTGCCTGTCCTTCGGCGGCCCTGCCGGCCAGATCGCCCTGTTGCACCGGGAGGTGGTGGACGAACGCCGCTGGGTCAGTGACCGGCGTTTCCTGCACGCCCTCAATTTCTGCACGCTGTTGCCGGGGCCGGAAGCGCAGCAGCTCGCGACCTATCTCGGCTGGCTCATGCATGGTGTGAAAGGCGGCTTGGCGGCCGGGCTGCTGTTCATCATTCCCGGCGCCCTGGTGATGCTGGCCTTATCGGTCCTCTACGTCACGCTGGGCGAACTGCCGCTGATCGCGGCCCTGTTCTTCGGCCTGAAATGCGCGGTGCTGGTGCTGGTGGTGGACGCGCTGCTGCGTGTCGCGCGGCGGGCCTTGAAGGGGCCTGCGGCCTGGCTGGTGGCGGGCCTGGCCTTCGTCGCACTTTGCTTCTTCGCCGTGCCATTTCCGGTCGTCATCCTGGTCGCCGGGGCCGTCGGCGCCCTGGCGCCGTTGCATTTTTCCGGGCCCGCCCACGGCAGCGCCAGGGATGGACCGCCTGCGGCGATCGACGGCGCCCTGGAGGCCGACCCCGGCCGAAGCCGGCGCCTGGCCGCCACGGGCCGCCGTGCCGGCCTGCTCATCCTGGCCGCCTGGGTGGTGCCTACCACCCTGCTCCTGGCGCATGGCGGGGTCTATGCCGACATCGCCTGGTTCTTTTCGAAGATGGCCGTGGTGACCTTCGGCGGCGCATACGCGGTGCTGGCCTATGTGGCGCAAGAAGCCGTAAACGGCCTGGGCTGGCTGTCGGCGCCGGAAATGCTCACCGGAATGGGCCTGGCGGAAACGACCCCGGGGCCTCTTATCCTGGTCCTGCAATTCGTCGGCTTCCTTGCCGGGTTTCGCGCCGCGGATGGCCTGTCGGGCCTGCCTGGCGGCGTCGCCGCCTCGCTGCTGACACTTTGGGTGACCTTCGCGCCGTGCTTCGCCTTCGTCTTCCTGGGCGCGCCGATGATCGAGCGGCTGCAAAGGAATGCCGCCCTCGCCGGCGCCCTCGCCGCGATCACTGCGGCTGTGGTCGGGGTCATCGGCAACCTTGCCGTCTGGTTTGCCCTGCATGTGCTGTTCGGGGAGACCATCCGGGTCCAGTGGGGCGCGCTCGCCTTCGATGCGCCGAGCCTGTCCAGCGTCGATCTCCGGGCGCTGCTGCTGTCGGCCGCGGCCGCGGTCGTCCTGCTCCGCCTTCGGTTGGGGATCGCGGTAACCCTGGCGACCATCGCCGGTGCCAGTATCTTACTCCACAGCCTTTGATGTCGGCGAGACGCCTCCCCCATCACGGCCGCTTCGGCGGAATCACGCTGTTCAGCCTGGCTCCGCCGCTTCATGGTTCTCCCCATACATGCCGCGGAGAACCCTGATGCGTCTTGCCACCGCCCTTCTCGCCGGGCTGCTTGCCCTGGTCCCTGTCGCGCCACACGCCAACACCTTCACCTGGGCCACCGCCAACGACATCCTCGGCCTCGACCCGCACGCCAACAATCACGGCGTGACCAACGCCATGAAGCTGAACGTGTATGAGCCGCTGGTGCGCCGCGAGGCGGATGGCAGCCTCTCGCCAGGCCTCGCACTGAGCTGGGAGCTGGTGTCCCCCACCACCTGGCGCTTCCAACTCCGGCCCAATGTCCGCTTCCATGGCGGCGAGGCGTTCACCGCCGCCGACGTGCTGCACAGCCTGGAACGGGTGCGACAGAACGACATGTCCTACACCGTGCAATCCATCACCGCCGCCCGCACGCCGGACCCGATGATTGTGGAATTCGACACCCGCGGCCCGAACCCGGTGCTGTTGCAGGACCTGACCCTGTTCTTCATCACCTCGCGCCCCTGGATCGAGGCGAACAACGCCTTCGGCGTGGCCCGCGCCGGCCAGCCGGGCTCCACCACCACCTTCGTGCAGCTCAACGCGAACGGCACCGGGCCTTTCCGGGTGATCGAGCGGGTGGCGGACGAGCGGACCGTGCTGGTGCCGAACCCGAACTGGTGGGGCACGGCGGAGCACGGCATCACCCGCGCCATCTTCCGCCCCGTGGCCAGCGCACCCACCCGCGTGGCGGCGCTGCTGAGCCGCGAACTGGACATCATGTACCACGTGCCGTTGCAGGACATCCCGCGGGTGCAGGGCACGGCGGGGGTGCGGCTGCTGCAAGGGCCGACGGCGCGCAGCATCTACCTGGCCTTCGATACGTTGCGCCCCGAGAGCCTCGACGCGCCGGGCACGCCCAACCCCTTGCGGGACGTTCGCGTGCGCCGAGCCATCTACCAGGCCATCGACATGGAGACGATCCGCCGGGTGGTGCTGCGCGGCTCCACCGTCTCGGCCGGGCTTCCGATCGGCAGCGCCATCGGCGGCTTCGTGCCGGAGTTGAACGAGCGGCTGCCCTTCGATGTGGACGGCGCGCGGCGGCTGCTGGGCGAGGCCGGGTTCGGCCAGGGATTCCGCCTGACCATGGGTTGCCCCAACAACCGCTACGTGAATGACGAGGCGATCTGCACCGCCATCGTTACCATGCTGCAACGCGCCGGCATCCAGGCGCGGCTGGACGCCATGCCCTTCGGCCGCTTCCTGCAACGCGGCAACAACCGGGAGTTTCAGTTCTGGCTGCTGGGCTGGTCGCCGGGCAATTTCGACCTGAGCAACCCGGCGCGCGAGCTGTTGGGCGAAGGCAGCTTCAACTGGGGCGGCTTCCAGGATGATGCAATGACACGCGCCGCCGAGGCCTATGGGCAGGAGACGGATCAGGCCCGTCGCGCGACCCTGGCCCGCGAGTACTGGACGCGCTTCCGCGAGACCCTGCCCATGGTGCCTTTGCACCAGGAGCCGCAGGTGTTTGCGGTGCGCGAGACGGTGGCGGACTTCACCCTCCGCGTGGCCGAGGATCTGGAGCTGCGGCAGGTGAGGATGCGGCGGTGATCGGCCCCGTCGGATGGCAGGCGGCGCCTTGGGGACCATCCCACCGGCGGGCGCCGACATGCCGCCGCGGGGAGCCGGGACGTTGCAGCCTAGAGCGGAATCCGATCAGTCAGGCTCATATCCAGAGGCGGCGAAGTAGTTC
>CAXTJY010000408.1:1718-4415 GCA_964244395.1 uncultured Rhodovarius sp. | reverse complement strand
CCCTTTGCCGACGCGATCAAAATGCTGATGAAGGAGACCATCATTCCTTCCGGCGCCAGCCGCTACCTCTTCCTCGGCGCGCCCATGCTCACCTTCATGCTGGCGATGATCGCCTGGGCGGTGATCCCGGTGAATGACGGCTGGGCTATCGCCAATATCAATGTGGGCGTGCTGTACCTCTTCGCAGTGTCCTCGCTGGGCGTGTACGGCATCATCATCGCCGGCTGGGCCTCGAACTCGAAATACGCCTTTCTCGGCGCGCTGCGTTCGGCGGCGCAGATGGTCAGCTACGAGGTCTCCATCGGCTTCGTCATCGTCACCGTGTTGCTGTGTGTGGGTTCGTTGAATCTGACCGAGGTCGTGCGGGCGCAGCGAAACGTGTGGTTCGTTATCCCGCTGTTCCCGATGTTCGTCATATTCTTCATCTCCGCTTTGGCCGAGACCAACCGCGCCCCCTTCGACCTGCCGGAGGGCGAGAGCGAGCTGGTGGCGGGCTTCTTCGTCGAATACTCGTCCATGTCCTTCGCCCTGTTCTTCCTGGGCGAATACGCGAACATGATCCTGATGTCGGCGCTGACCACCATCCTGTTCCTGGGTGGCTGGTATCCGCCGATGGACATCGCGCCGTTCAACTGGGTGCCGGGTCCGCTGTGGTTCGCGCTCAAGGTGGCCGTGGTGCTGTTCTGCTTCATCTGGGTCCGCGCGACCTTCCCGCGCTACCGCTATGACCAGCTGATGCGGCTGGGCTGGAAGATCTTTCTGCCCTTCACCCTGATCTTCCTGATCCTCACCGCGTTCACGCTGAAACTGACTGGGTGGCTGCCGGCATGAAACTCGACCAACTCGCCCGCTCCTTCCTGCTCACCGAAATCGTCTCCGGCATGGCATCCACCTTCGCGCAGATGTTCAAGCCGAAGGTCACCATCAACTACCCCTATGAGCGGGCGCCGCTGTCGCCCCGCTTCAAGGGCGAGCACGCGCTGCGCCGCTATCCCAACGGGGAGGAGCGGTGCATCGCCTGCAAGCTGTGCGAGGCCGTGTGCCCGGCCCTGGCCATCACCATCGAGGCCGAGCCGCGCGACGATGGCAGCCGCCGCACCACCCGCTACGACATCGACATGACGAAGTGCATCTATTGCGGGCTGTGCGAGGAAGCCTGCCCGGTGGATGCCATCGTCGAAGGCCCGAACATGGAATTCAGCACCGAAACGCGGGAGGAGCTATTCTACGATAAGGACCGGCTGCTCGCGAATGGCGACCGGTGGGAGCCGATCCTGGCCAAGCGGCTCGAGCTGGACGCGCCGTACCGATGATCGCCGCCCTCAGCTTTTACCTGTTCGCCGCCGTCCTCATCGCGTCGGCGGTGATGGTGGTGACGTCGCGCAACCCCGTGCACTCCGTGCTGTACCTGATCCTGGCCTTCTTCAACGCCGCCGCCCTGTTCCTCATTGCCGGGGCCGAGTTCCTGGCGATGATCCTGGTCATCGTCTATGTCGGCGCCGTGGCCGTGCTGTTCCTGTTCGTGGTCATGATGCTGGACATCGACTTCGCCAAGCTGCGCGAGGGATTCCAGCGCTACGCGCCCTTCGGCGCGGTGGTCGGCGGCATCCTGTTCCTGGAGCTGCTCTTCGTCCTTGGCGCCTGGCAGTTCAGCACCGATGCGCAGGAGCTGCGCGTGTCACCGACACCGGCGGTGTCGAACACCCAGGCCATCGGGCGGATTCTGTACACCGACTACATCTACCTGTTTCAGATCAGCGGCCTGATCCTGCTGGTCGCCATGATGGGCGCCATCGTGCTGACCTTGCGGGAACGGCCGGGCACGAAGCGGCAGAGCGTCGACGCGCAACTCGCCCGCATAGGTAGAGTGGAAAGCCTGGACGTGCCGTTGGGGCAGGGGGTGCAGGGCTTCCTGCGTCGCGAACTGCCAAAAGCACCGGAGCCGCCGCCCAAGGTCGAGCACCACGGAGGCCACCACTGATGTTTACCATCGGCCTGGGCCATTACCTCACCGTCGGCGCCATCCTGTTCGTGCTGGGCGTATTCGGCATTTTCATGAACCGCAAGAACGTCATCGTCATCCTGATGAGCGTCGAGCTCATCCTGCTCTCGGTGAACATGAATCTGGTTGGGTTTTCCGCCGCGCTGGACGATCTGGCGGGCCAAATCTTCGCCATGTTCATCCTGACCGTGGCGGCTGCCGAAGCCGCCATCGGGCTCGCCATCGTCGTCATTTACTTCCGCGCCCGCGGAACCATCGAGGTCGAGGATATCTCGGCGCTGAAGGGTTAGCGCCATGTTGGCCGGAGCCGTCTTTTTCCCTCTTCTGGGCGCGTGCATCGCGGGCTTCGTCGGCCGCTGGATCGGCGACCGTGCGGCGCAATGGGCCACCGTAGTGTGCATGGCCGCGGCGGCGCTGTGCGGCGCCTATGCCTTCGCCCACGTCGCCTTCCTGCACCAGGCGCAAACCGTGCCCATCCTCACCTGGCTCGATGTCGGCGATCTCGAATTCAGTTGGGCGCTGCGCTACGACACCCTGAGCGCCGTAATGGTGGGGATGGTCACCTTCATCTCGACGCTCATCCACATCTACAGCATCGGCTACATGAGCCACGACGCGACGCGGCCGCGCTTCTTCGCCTACCTCTCTCTCTTCACCTTCATGATGCTGATGCTGGTGACCGCCGACAACCTCGT
>CAXTJY010000408.1:0-1708 GCA_964244395.1 uncultured Rhodovarius sp. | reverse complement strand
CTACCTGCTCATCGGCTACTGGTATGAGAAGGAAAGCGCCTGCGCCGCGGCGATGAAGGCCTTCATCGTCAATCGCGTCGGCGACCTTTTCTTCATGCTGGGGATGGCGCTGATCTTCGCCACCTTCGGCAGCGTGGAGTTCAGCGCGATCTTCGCCGCGGTGCCGACCAGCACCGCGACCTTTATGGGAATGCCGGCCGTCGAAGTCATCGGCGTGCTGCTATTCCTGGGCGCCTGCGGCAAATCGGCGCAGCTCGGCCTGCACACCTGGCTGCCGGACGCGATGGAGGGGCCGACGCCGGTCTCCGCGCTGATCCACGCCGCCACCATGGTCACCGCCGGCGTGTTCCTGATGGCGCGGATGTCACCGCTGATGGAATACGCGCCGGTCGCGCTGGCCATCGTGACCGTCGTCGGCGCTTCGACCGCGCTGTTCGCGGCCACCATCGGCTGCGTGCAGAACGACATCAAGCGCATCATCGCCTACTCGACCTGCTCGCAGCTCGGCTACATGTTCTTCGCCGCCGGCGTGGGCGTGTATCAGGCGGCGATCTTCCACCTCTTCACCCACGCCTTCTTCAAGGCGCTGCTGTTCCTGGGCGCGGGCTCGGTGATCCATGCGATGTCCGACGAGCAGGATATTCGGCGGATGGGCGGCATCTGGCGCAAGATTCCCATCACTTACGCGGTGATGTGGGTCGGCAGCCTGGCGCTGGCCGGTATTCCGCTCTTCGCCGGCTTCTACTCGAAGGACGCCATCCTGGAGGCCGCGGCCGGTGCGGGCACGGTGGTGGGCTGGTACGCTTTCCTCTGCGGTTTGATCGCGGCCTTCCTGACCGCCTTCTATTCGTGGCGGCTGTTGATCCTGACCTTCCACGGCAAGCCGCGGGCGGATCACCACACCATGGAACACGTGCATGAATCGCCCTGGGTCATGCTGGTGCCGCTGCTGCTGCTGAGCGTCGGCGCGGTCTTTGCCGGTTATGTCTTCGTCGAGCATTTCTTGGGTCACGACCAGGAGCTGTTCTGGAACGGCGCGATCTTCAACCTGCCGGCCAAGCACGCGCTGGACGCGATGCATCACGTGCCGGAATGGGTGCCGGCCTCGGTGCTGGTCGTCGCCTTCTCCGGCATCGCGCTGGCCATCCTGCTCTACGGCTTCATGCCGCAGGTGCCGGGGCGGATCGCCGCCGCCGTGCCCGGCCTGTACCGCCTCCTGCTCAACAAGTGGTATTTCGACGAACTGTACGATCGCATCTTCGTGCAGCCCGCCATCCGTGCCGCGCGCTTCCTCTGGCAGACCGGGGACACGAAGTTCATCGATGGCATGCCCAACGGTGCGGCATCCCTCGCCGCCGGCGCCTCCCGTGGGGTGGTGCGGATCCAGACCGGGCGCGTCGCCAACTACGCCTTCGCCATGATCATCGGCCTCGTCGCCTTCACCACCATCTTCCTGCTGGGCCGCTGAATCATGAATGCCGCAGGCTTCCCGCTGCTCTCGCTGCTGACATTCCTGCCGTTAGCGGGCGCGCTGATCATCATGCTGGTGCGCGGCGACGATACGGTCGTCGCCTCCAACGCCCGCTGGGCGGCACTGTGGACCTCGCTGATCGTCTTCGCCCTCTCGCTCACCCTCTGGTTCCAGTTCGACACCTCCGTCGCCGGCTTCCAGTTCCAGGAACGGGCGGCCTGGCTGCCCGATTTCGGC
>CAXTJY010000407.1:2141-4420 GCA_964244395.1 uncultured Rhodovarius sp. | reverse complement strand
CCAGGCTGACCCATGCCATGTTCAGCATGATCAAACTCGACATCGCGGCCCTGCGCGCCGCCTTCAAGGGAGAAAACGGATGAGCTTCGTCGATGGCTTCGTGGCGCCGGTGAAAGTCGCCAACAAGGAGAAATACCTCGACCACGCGCGCGGCGCGGCGGCCATCTTCCGCGAATACGGCGCCACCCAGGTGGTGGAATGCTGGGGCGAGGACGTGCCGGAAGGCACCACCACCTCCTTCACCATGGCGGTCAAACGGGAGGCGGATGAGGTCGTCGCCTTCTCCTGGATCACCTGGCCCTCCCGTGAAGTGCGTGACGCCGCCTGGGAGAAGATGATGGCCGACGACCGCATGAAGCCCCAGGACATGCCGTTCGACGGCAAGCGTATGATCTATGGGGGTTTTGCAGTGATTCTGGAGGGCTAAGGGGGATTCGTCCCGCAGAAGTCACCCCAGCAACCGCCCCAATACCCGCGCCGTATAGTCCACCACCGGAATCACCCGCCCATAATTGATCCGCGTGGGCCCGATCACCCCGATCGCGCCCACGATCTTCTGCTGCGCATTCTTGAACGGCGCCACCACCATGCTCAGCCCCGCCGCGTTGAACACCCCGTTCTCCGCGCCGATGAAGATCTTCACCCCCTCGCCCTGCTGCGCCATTTCCAGCAGCCGAAGGGTCGTCTCCTGCGACTCCAGTCGCTCGAACAGCGCCTGGATTTCCACGACCCGGGCCATGTGGTCCAAATTCTCCAGCAGCTTCGCCTGGCCACGCAGGATCAGGCTGCCGCCGCTGCCTGCGCTGCCGCCGGCCAGCGTGCCCAGGCCGGATTCCACCACCTGGTTGGTCAGCGCGTCCAGTGCGGTGCGGTTGGCAGCCACCTCCTGCCCGACATCCTCACGCAGCTCGTCCAGCGTGCGGCCGGACAGGCGGGCGTTGAGGTAGTTGCTGGCCTGCACCAGCGAACTGGGCGGCAAACCGTGCGGCACCTCGATGACGCGGTTCTCCACCTGGCCGTCGGCGCCCACCAGCACCACCAGCGCGCGGCCGGGCCCGAGCGGTACGAACTCCACATGCTTCACCGCCGCCTCGGTCTTCGGCGCCACCACCAACCCCGCCGCCCCGGCCAGGCCGCTCAGCATCTGCCCGGCCTCGGCCAGCGTGTCCTGCAGGCTGCGGCCATGCGCGGCGCAGCGGGCGGCGATGGCCTCCCGTTCCGCCTCGCCCAGGTCGCCGAATTCCAGCAGCCCATCCACGAACAACCGCAGCCCGCGGTCGGTCGGCAGCCGCCCCGCGCTGGTGTGCGGGGCGTAGATCAGCCCGGCCTCCTCCAAATCGCTCATCACGTTGCGGATCGAGGCGGGCGACAGGCCCATCGGCAGGCGGCGAGACAGGGTACGGCTGCCCACCGGCCCGCCGGTCTGCACATACAGCTCAACCAGCTCGCGCAGGATGGCGGTGCCGCGGCCGTCAAGGCCGCTGGAGCTCAGATGGGGGGCTGCGGCCCGCAGGGAGGGCGTGTGCATTCCGGCCAATGTAGGGAGCCCTTGCGCCGCGTTGCAAATCGGCTTGTTCGCAGGCCGCCCTTTCTGCGGTAGCGTGGCGCCGCTCAGGGAGAATCCTCGCATGAATCGCCGTGTCGTCATCACCGCGCCAGCACTGGCTACCCCCGCCTTCTTTTCCGCCGCGCAGGCCCAGGGGCAGGCAACTCCGGCACGGGTGGTCACCGAGGAATTCATGGTGGCCGTGGGCGACGGGCAGGAGGTCTTCCTGCGCAACAAGCGGCTGGACAACATGGCCAGCTACAACCCCAGCCGCGTGCTGCTGATGGTGCACGGCGCCACCTACCCCGCCTCCACCGCCTTCGACCTGCCGCTGGGTGGCCTGTCCTGGATGGACTACATCGCCGGCCGCGGCTTCGACGTGTGGAGCCTGGATCTGCGCGGCTACGGCCGCAGCACCAAGCCGCCCGAAATGTCGCAACCGGCCGAGGGCAACGCGCCGTTGGTGCGGGGCGAGCAGGCGGTGGGCGACATCGCAGTGGCCGCCGCCTTCATCCGGCAACGCCGCGGCGTGCCCAAGCTGACCCAGCTCGGCTATTCCTGGGGCACCGCGCTGATGGGCCGCTTCGCCGCCGAGAACCCCTCCCTGGTCGAGCGTCTCATCCTCTACGCCCCGGTCTGGCTGAGGCAGGGCGCTTCCCTGGCGGACCCGGGCGGCGACCTAGGCGCCTATCGCTTCGTCACCCAGGAGCAGGCGCGGGCCCGCCGCGGCGCC
>CAXTJY010000407.1:0-2131 GCA_964244395.1 uncultured Rhodovarius sp. | reverse complement strand
TGGTCCCCGCCGGCTGGTTCGAGCACTGGGCCGGGGTGACCTGGGCGACCGACCCGGAGGGCTTGCGCCGCAACCCGCCGGCGCTGCGGGCGCCGAATGGCAGCGTGGCCGATGGCCGCGAATTCTGGGGCGCTGGCCGCGCGTTCTTCGACCCTGCGAAGATCACGGCGCCCACCCTGCTGGTGCTGGGCGAATGGGACCAGGACACGCCGCCCTACATGGCGCAGACGCTCTTCCCCCTGCTGACCGCCAGCCCAGGCAAGCGCCTCGTGCTGCTGGGCGAGGGCACCCACGGCATGTGGATGGAGCGCAGTCGCGGGGCCCTGTTCCAGGCCGTCCAAGTCTTCCTGGAAGAGGCGGCGAGCTAACCGCCTGTCCGCCCCCTTTCTGCGCAGAATTTACCCGACACGCGCTCGAAGCAGCGAATTTGGGCACTGGGGGTCGTGCTGCATCCCGTTCGGCCACCCATGGGTGGCCGAGTGTTAAGCGATCTTCACGCTTTTGCGACATGACGAGGTCCTGCCGCCATGGTTTCCTGCGGCCTCTGAGAAACCAGGAGGTTACGTATGCTTCGTCGTCTCGCCCTCGTCGCCGCTTTGGCGGCGCTGGCCCTGCCTGCAGCGGCACAGTCCAACAACCCGGATTTCCGGCTGAACAATCGCGGCCAGCAGCCGATCAACGAAATCTACGTCTCGTCCTCGGCCGATGCGAATTGGGGCCAGGACCGGCTGGGCGTGAACGTCCTGCCTGCCGGGCAGTCTTTCATGTTGGTGCTGCCGGCTGGCCAGTGCATGAACGACATTCGGGTGATCTGGGCCGATGGCCGTAACCAGGAGCGTCGGCAGGTCAACACTTGCAACCTGACGGATGTGAACTTTCCCTGAGCCGACCGGCTACGGCCGCCCTGCCGGAGCGTTGAAGAAGGCGGGCGGCGCGTCTTCCGTCGCCCGGCGCGTTGTCCCGCCTGACTGCACTCATCTTCCAAGGAGTACCCCATTATGACCCGACTGAAGTTCTTTGCCGCGCTGGCGCTGGCTGGCCTCGCGCTGCCTGCGGCGGCGCAATCCAACAATCCCGATTTCCGGGTGAACAACCGCGGACAGCAGGCCATCAACGAGATCTACGTCTCCTCCTCGGCCGTTTCGACCTGGGGCAACGACCGTCTCGGCGCCAACATCCTGGCCCCCGGCGCTTCCCTCATGGTCACCATGCCGGCGGGGCAGTGCATGAACGACATCCGCGTGATCTGGGCGGACGGCACCAATGTGGAGCGCCGGCAGGTCAACACCTGCAACATCACCGACATGAACTTCCCCTGAGTGACTCAGGCGGGAGGGTCCATGCTCTCCCGCCGCAGCCGCGCTACGATCCGCTTCGCCGCCTGACCGTCACCATAGGGGTTGATGGCGCTGGCGAAGCGGGCGCGGTGTGCAGGGTCGTCCAGCAGCCGTGCTGTAGCGGCGACGATTCGGTCCTCGTCCACCCCGACCAATTCCACCGTGCCGGCGGCCACCGCCTCCGGCCGCTCCGTCACCTCACGCAGTACGAGTACCGGCTTGCCTAGCCCTGGCGCCTCCTCCTGCAATCCGCCGCTGTCGGTCAGCACAAGGTCGGAGCGGCCGAGCAGATGCAGGAAGGCCAGGTAATCCAGCGGCGGCAGCAGATGCAGCCGCGGCAACCCGCCCAACAGGCGGCATGCCGATTCCTGCACCGCCGGGTTCAGATGCACCGGATAGACGATCTCGACGTCGTCGCGCGCGGCAAGCCGGACCAGCGCGCGGCAGATCGCCTCGAACGGCGCGCCGAAGCTCTCGCGCCGATGCGCCGTTACCAGGATCAGCTTTCGGCCAGGGCGCAGCGCCGGCCAGGCGGCCTCCAGCCGCTCCCGCAGCGCGGCATCGCCAGCGATCCGCGCACGGGTCAGGTGCAGCGCGTCGATCACCGTATTGCCGGTGACCTCGATGCGGCGCGGGTCGGCCCGGTCGCGCAGCAGGTTTTCGCGAGCGATGTCCGTCGGCGCGAACAGCAACGCAGCCAAGCGGTCCACCATGACCCGGTTCATCGCCTCCGGGTCGCCCTGCGCCTGCTCCAGCGACTCCTTCATGCCGCGGAACTGCTGGTCGAGGACCTC
>CAXTJY010000406.1:2318-4432 GCA_964244395.1 uncultured Rhodovarius sp. | reverse complement strand
AGAGCACCTTCTGGTAGTTGGCGAGCGTGGCCTGCTTCGGCAGCCAGGTGATCGAGGCCATCGTGCAGGAGCAACTGGGCGGCCGGATGGAACAGGATTGGCGGCCCGATGGGCTGGAGTTGCGGCTGGAGCTGCCGCTCTCAGGCCTGTTGACCACGGCGGGGGGTGCGACCGATCAGGGTGGGGCTCAGTCGCCCTGAGGTCGCAGCGAGGCGAGCCAATCCGGCACTCCCCATCGCCGCATCGCGCCGTCCCAGCTCTCGGCCGCGGCCAGCAGCCGGTCGGCCAGCGGTCCGGGTTCGAGACCGAAAGCGGCGTCGAGGATGTGCGGCGAGCGGCCCATCGCCAACAGCAGCAGGGCCAGGGCCAAAGCCAGCGCCACCGCGCCGGCCGGCCGGGTCACGCTGGCCGGCGAGAAATCGTCCGCGCCGGTGGATGGGCCGTCTCGCAGCCAGGGCTGTTGCATGCTTGCGCCTCAGAACTGGAAATAGATGAAGGGCGCCACTCCGGCGGGACCCAGCGCCAGGATCACCACGATGCCGGCGCCGAAGCCCAGGCCCAGCACCCAGGCTGGGGCACCGGCCAGCCGCCGTTCCACCTGCCGTACCCAATCGGCCGGCAGAAAGTGTAGCGCCAGGGCGAAGGCGACCAGCGCGGCCATCGGCCAGGCAACGGCCGCCAGCCCCTGCCACCGCCCCAGCGCCGCCAGCATGGCGCCAGCCGCCGCGAGGTCCGGCGCCCGGAACAGCACCCAGCCCAGACACACCAGGTGGAAGGTGACCAGCACGCCCAGCCAGCGGCCGCCGCGGGCGAGGCCCAAAGCGCGCTCCACCACCAGCCCCATTCCGTGCAGCGCGCCCCACAGCAAAAAATTCCACGCCGCGCCGTGCCACAGGCCGGACAGGACCATCGCCACCATCGCGTTGCGCGCCCCGGCCCGCCGGTTGCCGCCGAGCGGCTTGTACACGTAGTCGCGGAACCAGAAGCTCAGCGAGATGTGCCAGCGCTGCCAGAAATCCCGCAGCGAGGCCGCCCGGTAGGGTTGATCGAAGTTGCGCGGGAAATGGTAGCCGAGCAGCGCCGCCACCCCGATCGCCATGTCCGAGTAGGCCGAGAAGTCGCACCAGATCACCGCGGCGTAGCCGTAGATCGCCAGCGCGGCGCCGGCGGCGTTCAGGCTGTCCGGGTCGCGGAAGGCGGGATCGACCAGCATCGTCGCCAGCGGGCTGGCGATCAGCAGCTTCTTGGCCAGGCCACCCAGGATCAGCAGCCCGGCCATCACCACCGGGATACGCGCGGGATCGGGCGGTTGGCGCAGCTGCGGCAGGAAATGCGCGGCGCGCACGATGGGACCGGCCGCCAGATGCGGAAAGAAGCCGAGATACAGCATGACGTTGAGCGGCCGGCGCTCGGCCGTCACCTCCCGGCGCGACACGTCCACAAGGTAGGAGATCGCCTGGAAGCAATAGAAGGAGATGCCGACGATGGGCACCAGATCGACCAGCGTCGGCGGCAGGAAGCCGAACAGCAACGCCAGCGGCGCGGCCAGTTCGCCCAGGAAGAAGTTGGCGTATTTGCACCAGCCCAGCACCGCCAGCACGCCCAGGACGCCGATCCAAAGCGGGCCGCATCCCGGCCGGGGTGCGGCGGCTTCCCATGCCACCCACCGCCCTATCGCCCAGGCCCACAGCGCCACCCCCATCAGCAGCGCACACAGGGCTGGGCTGAACCAGGCATAGAACACCAGGCTGGCACCGAGCAGCATCAAGCGGTCGGCCAGCGGCCAGCGATTCAGCAGCCAGTGCAGCGTGAAGACGACGGCGAAGAAGAGCGCGAAGGCGCCGGTGGGAAAGAGCAAGCTACACCGTGCGCGGGGCCGCCCCGCCGGTGAGGTGGGCGAAAAGTCGGTCCGCTGTCAGCCGGTAGCCATCGGCCGTGAAATGGATGTGGTCAGCCGCCATCAACGGCGGCGCGGCGCGGGTGGCGCTGTGAAAGCCGCAGGCGCCCGCGGTCAGCGCCGACCATTCCCAATAGTCGCAGCCTTCCGCCTGCGCGACCCGGCGCTGCGCCGCGCGCACCGCGGCCAGCCCCGGCAGCGGCGCCCAGCCATCACA
>CAXTJY010000406.1:0-2308 GCA_964244395.1 uncultured Rhodovarius sp. | reverse complement strand
CGGCCGGCATCCGGGGCCCCCATGACCAGGAAGCCGGAAGCCGGTGCATAGCGCTTCAGCATCCGCACCCGTTCGCCGAACTGCGCGGCATATTCGGCTTCGGTGATGCGCTCGCTCACCGCCTCGTTGGTGCCGAAGGCCAGGATGATCAGCGCGGGACCGCGTTCCACCAGGGCCGTCCGCAGCATCGACTGGTCCATGTTGGACAGCATGTCGATGGTGGCGCCGTTGATACCGAAGCCTTCCACCAGCACCCCGGCGCCGCGCCGTTCCACCCCCCAGCTCAGGAAATCCACCGGGCCGTCGCCAACCAGTTCCAGCACCACCTCGTGGTGGCGGCGGCCCGGCTCGAACACCAGCGGGCGGTACAGCGGCTCCGGTCGGTGCGTCGGCAAAGCCGGGCCGGGGGCACCATCGACCAGCAGCCTGAAGCTGCCGGCGCCCGGCTGCAGCATGACATCCACCCGGAAGGAATCGAATCCTTCCCGCTCGGTCGAGCGCAGCACGATGCGGCTGCCCGCGCCTTCGCCGCGCAGCCGGTAGGCGGCGATGCCGAATGGGCCCGGCGTACCGGCGCGCAGCGCGGTGGCGCCGGTCCATTGCCCCTGCTGTTCGGTCTGCACCAGTGACGTCCGGAAGAAGCGTGGGCCGGAGCCTGGCGGCAGCCGCCCTGGCCCCAGCCCGCCATGCCGGGCCTGGAACAACTCGCGCAGTCGCGGCACCAGGACCGGACTGGCGGTGTGGCTGTCGCCCAGCTGGATGATGCTGACGGCCTGCCTGCGGCCCTGCCCCAGGGCGCCCAGCCCCTGCCGCAGCGGACCCAGCGGATCGCCGGCCAGCGAGACGTTCTGCAGCGCAGGCGCCGGGTTCCAGGGGCCTTCCGCGGCGCTGCGCCAGCGCGTCAGCTCCGCCAGCGAACGGTAGGCGGCGGGATTTGCCACCCCGGCATTCGCCTCCCGCCCGGTATCGCAGCCCGCCAACGAGGCGAGTGCCCCGGCCCGCGCCAGCAAAGCCCGCCGCGACGCAAATTTTTTGGAAATCACCATGTTGATTCGGTCCTTGTAGGTGTAAAGAATCACTTCGCGGTTGTCCATAGAATGCGGGGCTGGTCGGTGGCTGGAGCCGGCCGCAGCGCGCTCTTGGCAGGGTCATGGAGAGTCTTGTGTGGCATTCGGCATTCGCTCGGCGGAGGCTTCTGGCCAGTGCCATGGTCGGGCTGAGCACGGCACTGGCCGCGCCGTGCCTGGCCCAAACCGTGCCGGCGGAACCGGTTGCAGGGTCCGAGCTTCCCGCCGCCGCGCCGCTGGGCCGCGTGCGCATCCAATTCTTTGGCGACAGCCTGGCGCAGGGCCTTTTCCTGACCACCAACCCGTTGTTGCGCCGGCGTGACGAGCTGCGGCTGCTGAACGGCACCCGCCACGCCACCGGCCTCACCCGGTCCGACGAGCATGACTGGCCCGCCATCATCCAGGCCAGCCTGGCGCGCGACCCGGCGCAGGTCGTCCTGGTCTGGATCGGCGCCAACGACTTCCGGCCCTTCGTCGATCGCGCCGCGCGCGCCCGGCATCAATTCGGCACCCAGACCTTTTTCGAGGCCTACCGGCAGTCGGTGGCGACGATCAGCCAGGCGGCGGCCGATTGCGGTGCCGCGCTGGGCTGGATCGGCCTGCCCAATATGCGCGACGACCGCTTCGCCGCCGCCGCCGGCCGGCTGAACGCGGTGATGCGCGAAGCGGTGGAAGACAAGGGCGGCACCTTCATCCCGACCTGGGCGGCGACGTCGGACGACGCCGGCCGCTTCCGCGCGTCAGTCAGCACGGCGGACCGGGCGGAGCGGCGGCTGCGGGCGGATGACGGGGTGCATTTCTCGGATATCGGCTACCGGCTGATGGCGCGCCTGGCCTTCGACGCCCTGGCTGCGCACAGCCCGGCTATTGCGGGGCCGCTGCATGTCGCAGTGGATGCAGTGACTGTGTGACTATGGTCCTATAAGTCGGCGAAGTCAAGTATCAGCGAAGGTCCGAGGCGAAAGCTTTTCGGGCCTCGATCAATACGCCCTTCGGTCCGGGCCTAGGCTGCAACAGCGCCAGGGTGCCGGCTGACCCCACCACCTCGAAGAACGGCGTCAGCGCCTTTTGATAAGCCGGCCGCGGCCAGAAATCATGCACCGCGACATGGCCGCCCGGCGCCAGCCGGCCATGCGCGGCGAGGGCGCAGGCGATGCGGTAACGTCCGTCCACCAGCACGAAGTCGGCTTGCGGCATCGCCACCCAGGGGGCGCCCCAGTAGCGCCAGGCGACCACGGGTT
>CAXTJY010000405.1:0-4433 GCA_964244395.1 uncultured Rhodovarius sp. | reverse complement strand
CGGATCACCGCGCCCAGCTCCGCCACCTCGCGCCGGGCGAGAGCGTCCAACTCGGCGATCGTCATCGGCGTCACGGTGGCGCCGGCTTGTTCGGCCCGGGCCCGCAGGCCCGGGTCGGCGGCCAGCTCGCGCAGGGCGGCGTTGAAGCGCGCCTGCACCGGCTCCGCCATGCCGGCGGGGCCGAAGAAGGCGAACCAGGCATCGACTGTAAAGGCAGGCATCCCGGCCTCGGCCGTGGTCGGCACATTCGGCAGGCCGGGCGAGCGGCGGGCGCTGGCCATGGCGAGCGCCTTGAGCCGTCCCGCCTGCACCAGCTCCACCGCCGAGCTTGGCGTGGTGATGAACATTTCCACGCGGCCGCCCACCACGTCCTGCAAGGCCGGCGCGGCGCCGCGATAGGGCACGTGCACCATCTCCACCCCCAGCGCCCGGCTGAACAGCACGCCGGCGATGTGCTGAATGCTGCCCTGCCCGGAGGAGGCGTAGTTCATGGCGCCCGGTCGCTCCCGCACCAGGGCGATGAACTCCGCCAGGTTGGTGACCGGCAGCTGGGGCGCCACGAGGATGACGTGTGGGGCCATGGTGCCCATGCCGAGGGGAATGATGTCTCGGTTCGGGTCCCAGCCGGGGTTCCGCATCATGGCGGGGTTGCCGGCATGGTAGCCGCTGTATTGTAGCAAGATGGTGTGGCCGTCCGGCACCGCCCGCGCCGCCGCCTGGATGGCCAGGTTGCCATTGGCGCCGGGCCGGTTCTCGATCACCACCGGCTGGCCGAGCAGGCGCGACAGCCCATCGGCATAGAGCCGGGCGGCGAAATCGGTGCCGCCGCCGGGCGGGTTGGGCACCAGCACGGTGACGGAGCGGCTGGGCGACCAGCCTTGGGCCAGCGCCGGCAGCGCCAGGAACGGCAGCGACCTACGGAACATGCAAAAACCCCCCCAAAGCGGCCAGCACCTCGTCGGGCGCTTCCTCGGCCAGATAGTGCCCGCTATTCACCGGCTGCCCGGTGACCGGGCCAGTGGCGTAGTCCCGCCAGACGTTGAGCGGTTCGTACCACTCGCCGATCCGCCCCTTGCCGCCCCACAGCACCAGCAGCGGGCATGCGAGCTTCTGGCCCACGGCGCGGCTGGCGCGGTCATCCTCAAGGTCGATGGTCGCCGCGGCCCGGTAATCCTCGCAAATCGCCATCACGGTTCCGGGAGCACGCAGCGCGGCCAAATAGTCGGCCCGGGCCTCCGGTGCGAAGAATGACTTGTCTTTTGGCTCCCGGCTGGTGTGGACGTCGAACCACAATTCGACGTCCCGCTCGATCAACAGCTCCGGCTTGGGATGCGGCTGGGCCAGCGAGAACCAGTGATAATAGCCCATGGCAAAGGCCATATCGACGTGTTCGAAGTGGTGCAGGGTTGGCATGATGTCCATGACGCACAGCCGCTCGACCGCGCCCGCGTGGTCCAGCGCCAGACGATGGGCGAGGCGTGCACCGCGGTCGTGGCTGATGACGGTGTAGTGGGCGAAGCCCAGCTCGCGCATGAGCCCAGCCACGTCACGCGCCATTTCGCGCTTGGAATAGGCCAGGTGGTCGGCGCTGGCCGGCGGCTTGGCTGAAAACCCATAGCCGCGGATGTCGGCGCAGATAACGGTGTGATCGCGGGCGAGCGCGGGCGCCACCTTGTGCCACATCGCATGCGTCTGCGGGTTGCCGTGCAGCAGCAGCAGCGGCGGGCCGGAGCCACCGCGGCGGAACCGCACGGCCTGGCCGGCCACCTCCAGGGTTTCGAGCGTGAAGCCATCGAAGAACATGCCCGTAGCGAAGCACCGGTGCCGCCGGTTGACCATCCAGCACCGCAGCATTCGCGCCGCGGGGTCGCCGCATCATTACGGCCTCTCAACTTGTCCCCACGCTTGTCCGAGCGTTAGCCTCTGCCATCACCATTCGGAAAGAATCGATGTTTTACCGCAGCATGATGCTCACCCTGTTCGCCATCTGCCTGACCGGATGCGGCATCCAGGAGCGGTTCCCCCTTCCCTACACCCAGGTCGTGGCGCCGGTGGTTGGCGCCGCACGGCCCCTCGTCATCGTTGGGCCGGTGAGTGACGGCCGGACGGATGGTCTGGCGGACACAGCGCAGTTCGGCACTATCCGCGGCGGCTTCGGCAACCCGCTCTACCGCATGTCTGCGGTGGCGCCGATCAGCACCGTCGTCGCCCAGGCCTTGCGGGATGCCCTGGCGGCGCGTGGGCTACTCTCCGGCGGTGACGGAATGTACGAGTTGCGCGGTCGCGTCGTCGAATTCGACGCGGACAAGCTGATCCGCGTCGGCGCCATGGCCGAGATCGAGTGTGTGCTGGTGCACCGCGCATCGGGCGCGGCCGTGTGGAACGGCCGGGGCAGTTCAACGCTGACCGAGGGGGGCAGCTTTTTCGCGACGGGGGTGTTGGCGGACCCGGAGGAGATTCGCGGCGGAATGCTGCGCGCCATGTCGGCCGCCATCGACCAGATGCTGAACCGGCCGGACTTCGTCGCCGCCTTGAGGTGACCCCCGCGCGACGGCGCCGCCGTTGCTGCGTCCCCGCGACGGCGCCGCCGTCGCCGCACCGTTGACCATCCGCGCGCCCCGCCGCAGCCTTCGGCCGGCATTCCAGGGAGAGGCGACATGGCCGACGGCGACGAGAAACTGTTCGACAAGGGGCTGCCGATCCGGCGCGAGGTGCTAGGCGCCGAATACGTCGATGCCAGCATGGCCAAGGCCGACGACTTCATGATGGCCTTCCAGCGCGCCACCACCACCATCGCCTGGGGTTGGGCCTGGGGCGACCCGACTTTGGACCGCAAGACCCGCAGCCTGCTCAACCTGGCGATGCTGACCGCGCTGAACCGCTCGCCGGAGATCAAGCTGCATGTGAAGGGCGCGCTGACCAACGGCGTCACCGTCGAGGAGATCAAGGCCACGCTGCTGCACGCCACGGCCTACTGCGGCATCCCGGCGGGGCTCGACGCCTTCAAGGCGGCGCATGAAGTGCTGAAGGCGGAGGGCGCGCTTTGAAGGAGGTCGGCCCGGAACGCATCGCCTTCATCGGCATCGGCAACATGGGCTGGCCGATGGCCGCCAACCTGGTGCGCCGCGGCTATGACGTGACCGTGGCGGACACCGATGCCGCGCGGGTCGGCCGCTTCGTGGCCGAATTCGGCTGCACCGGCGAGGCCGATGCGGCCGCCGCCGCGACGGGCCGAGACGTGGTCATCGCCATCCTGCCCACCAGCAAGCAGGTTGCGATGGTTGCCGCGGCGGTGAAGCCGGTGCTGGCCCGTGGCGCCCTGTTCATCGACATGACCTCGGGCCAGCCCGGCGCCACCCGCACCATCGCGGCCAGCCTGGCCACGGCCGGCATCGCCATGATCGACTGCCCGGTCAGCGGCGGGGTGCCACGCGCCGTCTCCGGCGAACTCGCCATCATGGCTGGTGGCGAGGCGGAGCGGCTGGACGAGGCCGAGCCGATCCTCAACGCCATGGGCACATCCATCCATCGCTGCGGCGACATCGGCGCCGGGCAGGCGATGAAGGCGCTGAACAACCTGGTCAGCGCCGCCGGCTTCCTGGCCGGGATCGAGGCGCTGCTGATGGGCCAGAAATTCGGCCTGGACCCGGCGCTGATGGTGGACGTGCTGAACTCCTCCTCCGGCATGACCAATTCCAGCCAGAAGAAGTTCAAGCAATTCGTGCTGAGCCGCCGCTTCGACAGCGGCTTCGGGCTCGACCTGATGGTGAAGGACCTCGGCATCGCGTTGGAGGTCGGCCGAGACGCGGGCGTGCCGGCGCCGCTGAGCGCCCTGACGCGCGAGCTGTGGGCAGCGGCCGCGGCCAGCCTGGGGCCGGGCGAGGACCATACCGGGGTGGCGAAGTTCGCCGAGCACATGGCGGGGACGGCGCTGGGCGGGGGCAACGCCGTATGATCTGGGAGGCCTACGCCATCCGCTACGCCCGGCACGAGCGCACGGCGCAGCTGTGCCACGCCTACCCGGTGGCGGACCCGCACGAGGCGATGCCGCTGGATTTCTACGTGTGGCTGCTGCGGGCGCCAGATGGCCATGAGATCGTCGTCGATACCGGCTACGACATGGAGACGGCGGAGCGGCGGGGGCGACCGCTTGGGCGGCGGGTGGATGACGCGCTGGCGACCATGGGCTGCGACGCGGGCAACGTGCCGGACGTGGTGGTC
Organism: uncultured Rhodovarius sp.; assembly: GCA_964244395.1. Lineage (GTDB taxonomy): Bacteria > Pseudomonadota > Alphaproteobacteria > Acetobacterales > Acetobacteraceae > Rhodovarius. The sequence continues at coordinate 212 of CAXTJY010000405.1, read as the reverse complement.
AGCCACCTCCATTGGGACCATGTCGGCAGCCTGGACCAGTTCCCGGCCGCGCGCTTCCACATCCAGGAACGCGAGCTGCATTTCGCCACCGGCCGGCACATGTGCAGCCCGGCGATTCGCGGGCCGTTCGACTGCGCGCATGTCGTGGCGATGATCCGCGCGCTGTATGCGGACCGCGTGGCGGTGCATGTCGGCGATGTGGAGATCGCTGA
>CAXTJY010000404.1:0-4442 GCA_964244395.1 uncultured Rhodovarius sp. | reverse complement strand
GGCGACGGCATCCAGGCCAGCAAGCCACTCTCGGACGGCGGCGCGCTGGTTGTGGGTGCCTTGGGTGGGGATGAACAGGTTACGCCAGCCCCAGCGCCCAAAGCAGCACACCCTTCTGCGCATGCAGCCGGTTCTCCGCCTCGTCGAACACCACGCTTTGCGGCCCGTCCATCACCTCGTCGGTGATTTCCTCGCCGCGATGCGCAGGCAGGCAGTGCATCACGATGGCGTCCGGCGCGGCTGATTTCAGCAGCGCGCGGTTCAGCTGATAGGGTGCGAGCAGATTGTGCCGGTTGGTTTTCGCCGCATCCAGCTCGTCATTCATCGACACCCAGGTGTCGGTCACCAGACAACGGGCGCCGCGGGCGGCCTCGTGCGGGTCCGAGGTCAGCTCGATGCGGGCGCCCTCACGCCGCGCCCAGGCCAACAGCTCGGCAGGCGGCGCCAGTTCGGGCGGCGTCGCGATGCGCAGGGTGAAGTTAAAGCGCGCCGCGGCCTGGATGAAGCTTTGCGCCACGTTGTTGCCGTCGCCCGTCCAGGCCACGATCTGGCCGGCGATGGGGCCCCTGTGCTCCTCGAAGGTCATGATGTCGGCCATCAGCTGGCAGGGGTGGCTGATGTTCGTCAGGCCATTGATGACCGGCACCGTCGAGTGCTCAGCCAGTTCGCGGATTTTTGCCACATCCACCGTGCGCAGCATGATGGCATCGACGTAGCGTGACAGCACGCGGGCGGTGTCGGCCGGGCTTTCGCCGCGGCCCAACTGCATGTCGCGCGTCGTCAGCACCAGCGGCTCGCCGCCGAGCTGGCGGATGCCAACCTCGAAGCTGACGCGGGTGCGGGTGCTGGGGATCTCGAAGATCAGCGCGATGGTCCGCCCTGCCAGCGGCTTGCCCGTGATCTCGCCGCGCTTCGCCTTTTCGCCCAGGTCGAGCATGTGCCGCAGATCGGCGCTGCCGATATCCATCAGCTCCATGAAGTGCCGGGGGGCGGGCGGCCCCCCGGTATCGTGCTTCAGCGCCGCACTCACTTTGCCGCGACCCTCGACTCCGAGGGCCGCAAGCGGCGGCAGGTGCGATCCAGCATCTCCAGCGCCGTCTCGACCTCGGCATCGCCGATGATGAGCGGCGGCGCCACGCGCAATACGTTCATCCCCGCCGCCACCGTCAGCAGCCCCTCGGCTACGGTAGCCGCCTGGGCGTCGGTGTTGGTGATCTCCGGCCGCAGCTTGAGGCCGAGCAGCAGCCCGGCGCCGCGAACATCCTCGATGATGTCCGGATGGCGCTTGGCCAGCTCCTCGAAGCCGACCCAGAGCTTGCGGGCGATCCCGTCCACCTGGTCCAGGAAGCCCTCGGCCAGGATCACATCCAGCACCGCATTGCCGGCGGCGCAGGCCAGCGGCCCGCCGCCATAGGTGGTGCCGTGAGTGCCGGGCTTCAGGTGCTTGGCGACCTTCTCCTTCGCCAGCACGGCGCCAAGGGGGAAGCCGCCGCCGATGCCCTTGGCCGCGCTCATCACATCCGGCTCGATGCCGGCCCATTGATGGGCCCACAGCTTGCCGGAGCGGCCCATGCCGGTCTGCACCTCGTCCAGCGCCAGCAGCAGGCCGTACTCGTCGCAGACGGCGCGGAGTTCGCGCAGGAAGCGCAGATCGGCCGGGCGCACGCCGCCCTCGCCCTGCACCGGCTCGATCATGATGCCGCCGACACCGGGGTCGATGGCGTCGCGCACGGCATTCATGTTGCCGAAGGGCACATGCTTGAAACCCTGCACCGGCGGGCCGAAGCCGGCGAGATACTTCTCGTTGCCGGTGGCGGACAGCATGCCCAGGGTCCGCCCATGGAAGGCGCCCTCGAAGCAGATCATGCCGAAGCGGTCCGGCGCGCCGTTCTCGGCATGGTACTTCCGCACCGCCTTGACCATGCCCTCGTTCGCCTCGGCGCCCGAATTGCAGAAGAAGACGGAGTCCGCGAAGGACGCTTCCACGTGGCGGGAAGCCAGCTGCTCGGCCTGCGGCACGCGATACAGGTTGGAGACGTGCATCACCTTCGCGGCCTGCTCGGCGATGGCCTTGGCAAGGTGCGGGTGGCCATGGCCGATGGATGAGGTGGCAATGCCGGCCCCGAAATCGAGGAATCGTCGCCCGTCGGTCGTCCACAGCCAGGCGCCTTCACCCCGCTCGAAAGCGAGGTCGGCACGGTTGTAGGTCGGCATCAGGGCGGGGATCACGCGGGATAGTCTCCCGAAGGCGACCCGCGCGGAGCGGCGGGATGCTGCTTCGGGCGGGAAGCAGAAAACTATTGGCGAAAAGCTGAGGCGCGTAAAGCCTTACGGCGTCGCCAGGGAAACGGCGCGACCGAAGCCGAAGCCATCGGCGGCGGTAAAGCCTCCCTCCGGGTAGGCCGTGAGCGCCGCCTCGAGGAAGAATTGCCGGAACGCGACCGCCAGCGGCCGTGGCGCCGCGGTGTCGGCGAGCGCGATCTCCTCGCCAAAGGGCAGCGCCCCCGGGACCGGCGCGAACTCCAGCGCATCGGGAAAGCGTCGGGCGTAGAAGGCGGCGAGATGGCTGAAGATGATGCCCGTATCGGCCATGCCGTTCAGCAGGGCGTAGGGCACGTCGCGGTGCTGGATGCCCAGCCGGCCCGCGAACTCCACCACCTCCCGGGAGAAAATCCTGTCAGCCGCGGCCGCCCCCACCAACTGGTCGAGGCTGCGACGATACTGAACCCGCGCGCCCGGTTCGCTGGCCGAGGCGGTGACGATGCGGAACGGGCTGTCGGGCAGGCCGGCGAGCCCCGGCATGGGTCCGGCTGCGCGCCGATGCAGCAGGCCCAGGCCGCGATGCCGGGCGAAGATGGTCGCCTGCGGCTCGACATGGCCGCTGGCCGCCAGGGCTCGGAGAGGCTGCAGCCCCGACATGACGATGTCGGGAAAATTGGCGGCGCCGCGGGCCAGGGGCAGGGTCGCGTTGCCCAACGCGATACCGCCGCGCCGCAAGGCCTGGACCACCATGACCTGTGGCAGCGTGATGATAAGGATGCGGCCGGGCTCGGCGACGCAGGTGCCCCTGCGCCGGCACCAGGCCGGGAATGCCTCAAGCGCGAGCGGCAGCAAGACCGGGTAGTGGTTGCCTTCGGTGATGATCACCAGCTGCGCGCTGCCATCCACGGGGCCGACGATGTCGGGCAGGGTGTTGGTGTGGCCCTCGAGGCGGAGAAATCCGCGGTCCGGGCCGAAGGCGGGCCAGGCCACCGGCTGGGCCACAGCTGGGCCCGTTAGCCAAGCCAGCAGGCCTGCCAAGGCCAAAGAAGACAGGATGCCTCGCAGCGCAGAAACTCCGCAGATTGGTGGGTTCAGACCCCAACGGCAGCCAGTCCGGACCGTCCAATACAAGCCGCTGGCCTCGTTTCAAGCCGGATCGCCCGTATCCGGCGCCAACCCCGCCGCCTCGATCCCCGCGATGCAGCACACCTCGTCATTCGGCGAAGTATCGCCGCTGATCCCCACCGCGCCCAGCAGCACGTTCTGGGCATCGCGCACCAGCACGCCGCCCGGCACCGGCACAGCCAGCCCACCCGTCAAATCGCTCAGCGCATTGGTGAAGCCGGGCGCACCGGTCGCCCGCCGCGCCAGCTCACGCGTGCCGAAGCCCATCGCCATCGCGCCATAGGCCTTGCCATGCGCGATGTCCTGCCGCGCCAGCGAGCAGCCATCCTCGCGCTTCAGCACCTTCATCTGGCCGCCGGCATCCAGCACCACCACGGTCAGCGGCAGGAAGCCCATCGCCTTGCCCTTCGCCAGCGCCGCATCGGCGATGGTCTCGGCTTGGGCAAGCGTCATGCCGTTGATGGCGGCGGGGTGGGCGGGCTGGGGCATGGGCGTCTCTCCGGTTATGGGGCCGCGCTCTGCACGCCCTGCCGCCATCTGTCCAGCCGCTCGCCCCAGCCTTCGCCTTCGATCCAGCGCCGCAGTGTCGGCTTGCCCAGGCAGGCCCAGCCCAGAGCGGACATGCAGGACAGCACCGGCACCCCGGCGAGATACGGCTGCGCCCGCAGCGCCGCCAGGGTGACCATGCCGGTGCCCAGCATGACGATGGCGTCCAGCCCGGCGGGATCCATTGCCGCCAATGCCTTCGAGGCGCCGTCATGGTCCATGGCGTAGATCGGGTGGAACGCCCCTTCCTGCAGCACCGAGCCGGAGACGGCGGCGACCTCGTAGCCACGCGCCTCCCAATAGGCGATTCCGGCCCGGGTCAAATCGTCCGGATAGGGGCTGACCAGGCCGATGCGGCGGGCGCCGAGCGCGTCGAGCGCGTCGCGCACGGCGCGGGCGGTGGTGATGAAGGGGATGCCGGTCGCCGCTTCGATCCGCGCCACCGCCGCATCCTCGCCCTCGGGCATGGCGAAGTAGCTGGCGCCGGTGCAGGCGAAGGCGATGGCCTC
>CAXTJY010000403.1:0-4444 GCA_964244395.1 uncultured Rhodovarius sp. | reverse complement strand
CGATGGCGAGGTCGGGACGCAGGATCTGGGCTTCGTGACGCCTGGCAACCCGGTCTCCATCAAATTCGAAAGCTTCCCCTATGTCAGGCACGGCATCGGGCACGGCACGGTCCGCACCATCAGCGAGGATGCCCTGCGGCAGGATCCCGACACGCGGCAGCAGTTGAGGACGCCTTTTTTCCGGACGCGCATTTCCATCGACAGCCTGGCGCTGCGGAACCTGCCTGTCGACTTTCGGCTGGTGCCCGGCATGCCGGTGACGTCGGATATCGTCGTCGGGCACCGCACTATGCTCGGGTATTTGTTCGAGCGGGTGGTTCCAGGCTTTTCGCAGGGCGGGCGTCAGCCTTGAGCGGTTCGGGCAATTTGGGTTGGGCCTCCGCGCTCCGCCGGGTGTTTGGCCGGGGAGAGGCCCCGCCGCGGGCAGCCGACGCCCCGGCTGGGCCGCCGGCGGGCACCAATCTGCGCCGGGTGATCGCGGATGCTCGGGCTGGCAAGGTCGAGGCACAGAAGATCACCGCAGCCGCCTATCTGCGCGGCCAGGGTGTTCCGCAGAATCCGGCCGAAGGCGCTCGCTGGCTGGAAGCGGCGGCTCGCGCCGGCGATGCCGAGGCACAGACCCGGCTGGCCACCGTGCTGTTCCGCGGCATTGCGGCGCCCAAGGGCGCAGGGGCCTTCGGCGCCACATCGGTCGAGGCCAACCCGACCGCCGCCCGCGCCCTGGCCCGCCAAGCGGCGGAAGAGGGCGAGACCGAGGCCCAGGCCCTGCTGGGGTACCTGCTCAGTACCGGAGAGGGGGGCGAGCGCGATTATGCCGAAGCGGCCCTTTGGTACGGCCGTGCCGTCGAGGCGGGCAGCCCGCAGGCCGCGTTGGGCCTCGGCATGATCCGCCTGCTCGGCCTGGATGGCGTCACCGACAGCCACCAGGCTGCGGCCCTCATCGCCCGGGCGGTGGAAGCCAAGGTGCCGACCGCGATCTACGTGATGGGCACGCTGCACGAGGCTGGTGCCCCGCCCGTCGTCGCCGACGAGGTGAAAGCCCTGGCCTATTACCGCGAGGCGGCGGAGGCGGGGGTACGTGCCGCGAAGGCTCGGCTCGGCCTGGCCCTGATGAATGGCTGGGGCACACCGGCCGATCCGCTGACCGGCGAGACGTGGTTGCGCCGCGCCGCGTTGGAGGGCGATGCCGAGGCGGCGGCGCTGGTCGGTGACCTGCAATGCGCCGCGCAGCACGGCGTGCCCAACCTGCTGGAAGCGGCGGGCTGGTACCAGATGGCGGCCGAGGGTGGCCATCGCCACGCCGCCTGGAAGCTTGGCCTGATGTATCTGGCCGGCCGCGGCGTGCCGGCCGACCCTGACAGTGCGATGCGGTGGCTGGAACAGGCCGCCGAAGCTGGCGACCGCATGGCGCTCATCGATTTCAGCCAGGCCGCCGCCGAATCGACAGTGGCCGCGCATGTCATGCCGGTCATCCTGCGTCGCCTTCGCGAACTGGCCGGATCCGGCGACCCAGTCGCCGCATTCAATCTTGCCGTCTGCCTGCACCGGGGCGAGGGCCTGGAGCCCGACCGGCAGGAGGCGCGGCACTGGTTGCAGGTCGCCGCGCCGCATGTGGTCAACGCCGCCTATTGGCTGGGGCGGACCATGATGGACGGCTCCTTCGGCACGATCGACCCTGAAGGCGCATTGCCGTGGATACGGCGCGCTGCCGGGGAGGGCATGCCGGACGCGGTGGCGCTGCTGGCCGACATGACGCTGAACGGCCACGGCGTGCCGGCGGATGCCGTGGCGGCGCTGGCGCTGTTTCGGCAGGCGGCCGCCGCGGGTCATGCCGGCGCGGCTTTCGCCTGCGGTGCGCTGCTGGGCGGCGGGCACGCCGTCGCCGAGGACCGGGCGCAGGCGCAGTCCTTCTTTCAGCAGGGGGCGGAAGCCGGACATCCGCAGGCGCAGATGATGTTGGGCCGGTACCTTTTGCGCGGCGTGGCCGGCGAGACCGATCCCGCGCTGGCACTGGCGTGGCTGCGCCGCGCGGCAGAGGCCGGGCAGGAGGAGGCCGCGGCACTTTTGCCGGAGGCCACCTCGGCGCGTGACATGCTGGCGGCCGGAAGGGCTGATCGGCAGGAGGACCCCAACCGGGTCGATGCCTGACCGCGAACCCCAGGGCCCGCGCCGACCCGTGCGATGCGTTGCACCGCCGCATGGCTTCTCTTAGCTTCCGCCCAGATCAGAGGCGGGGCGCAGTTGGAAATCGTCATCCCCATGGCCGGCGCGGGGAGCCGCTTTGTGAAGGCCGGCTACACCGACCCGAAGCCCCTGATCCCCATCCATGGCGTGCCGATGATCCGGCTGGTGATCGACAACCTGCGGCCTGCGATACCGCACCGCTTCACCTTCATCTGTCAGCGCGCGCATGTCGCCGATTACCAGCTGGAGGACAGGCTGCAGGCCTGGGCGCCTGGCTGCAACGTGGTGCTGCTGGATGGCCTGACCGAGGGCGCCGCCTGCACTGTGCTGGCGGCGCGCGGGCGGCTTGACCCCGGCGCACCGTTGATGATCGCCAACAGCGATCAATATGTGGATATATGCATCGACAACTACCTGGCCACGATGGACGCCCAGGCACTCGACGGGCTGATCATGACGATGCGTGCCGATGACCCGAAATGGTCCTTCGTGGGCATGCAGGGCCCTCTGGTGACCCGTGTGGTGGAAAAGCAGGTGATATCCAACGAGGCGACGGTGGGCATCTACAATTTCCGCCGCACCGCGGATTTCCTGCACGCGGCGGATGCGATGATCGCGGCCGACCTTCGGGTGAACAACGAATTCTATGTCGCGCCGGTCTATCAGCAACTGATCGCCGAAGGGGCGCGGATCGGCGTGTTCAATGTGGGCGAGGAGGCGGCGGGGATGTATGGCCTGGGCATTCCGGCCGATCTCGACCTTTTTGCCGGCCTGCCGGTCTCACGACGCGCGACGGCCGCCGTCGCATGATGATCCTGTCGCATCGTGGCTACTGGAAGAGCCCTGAGGAAAAGAACAGGGAGGTCGCCTTTCGCCGCTCCTTCGAGCGAGGCTTCGGCACCGAGACGGACTTTCGCGACCTGGCCGGCCAGGTCGTCATCGCGCATGACCCACCCAGGGGTGGCGAAATGTCCGCCGCCGCCTGCTTCGCGCTGATGGCGGATCGGTCGCTGCCGATGGCGCTGAACGTCAAGGCGGACGGGCTGGCCGAGCCGCTGGGTGCGCTGGCGCGCGGGGCCGGCCTGTCCAATTGGTTCGTGTTCGACATGTCGGTGCCGGACACCATCATGCAGCTGCGGGCCGGCAACCCGGTCTTCGCCCGTTTGTCGGAGTACGAGGCGGATGGACCCTTGGTGGCGCGCTGCCCAGGCGTCTGGCTCGACGGCTTCGATGGCATCTGGTTCGATCGCGGCCTGATCGATAGCGTCCTGAGCCGAGGCCAGAAGCTTTGCATCGTCTCGCCGGAACTGCATCAAAGGGATCAGCGGGACCTCTGGGAGATGCTGCTGCCGCTCCGCGGCCGCGCCGGGCTGATGCTCTGCACCGATTTGCCGGAGGATGCCCAGGCCATGCTCGGCGACCCACCATGATCCGCGGCGTCATCTTCGACATGGACGGCGTGCTGATCGAGGCGAAGGACTGGCATTACGACGCTCTGAACAAGGCGCTGCGCCTGTTCGGCCACGAGATCAGCCGGGCCGACCACCTGACCACCTTCGACGGGTTGCCGACGCGGCGGAAGCTGGAGATCCTCTCGGTGGAACGCGGCCTGCCGCGCGCGCTGCACGGCTTCATCAACGACCTCAAGCAGCAGTACACGATGGAAATAGTGCACCTGCGCTGTCGGCCGCGCTTCATCCATGAATTCGCCCTTGCCAGGCTGAAGGCGGAAGGCATGAGCCTGGGCGTGGCGTCCAACTCCATCCGACGCACCATCGAATTGATGATGGAGAAGGCGGCGCTGAGCCGCTACCTGGACACCACCGTCTCGAATCAGGACGTGAAGCAGGGCAAGCCGGACCCGGAGATCTATCACGTCGCGATGCAGCGGCTCGGGTTGGACCCGGCGGAAACGCTGATCATCGAGGACAACGACCACGGCGTCCGCGCCGCCATCGCCTCGGGGGCGCATCTCCTGCGAGTCGAGGAGGTGACCGACGTGCGCTACGACACCATCCGGGCGCGCATCAAGGAAGTGGAGGCCGCGGCATGATGGGCACGGTGCTTTACCTGGCCGCGGCGGTGGTGCCCCCGGGCGAGGGGAGGGCGGATTTCCTGCCCTGGCTGGGTGAGGCGGACGGCAAGTTGGTGATCGAGCTGCTGTTCGATCGCCTCGCCCCGCTGGACCCCGCGCGCATCATCGTCATGGCGCAAAGTGCGGAGCTACAGCGCTCGCATCTCGGCAGCATCGTGAACCAGC